>DASUVL010000061.1:0-3189 GCA_036379015.1 Niastella sp. | reverse complement strand
TCCTGCACCTCTTAAGTACCGGTCCGTACCCTCTCATTTTTATTCTGTACCCTTTTTTTATTTGTCCGTTACATCAAATGTAAAATAATAGCTGCCTGCATAACCAGCATCATCAATGCCCTGTAAAACGGCTACATATTTTCCTTTCATGTCCGACGTATAAAATTCAACAGTTGCCTGTCCACTGGTATCTGTTTGCACATCGGGCGACCAAAATAATAGATTCCTGAAATCAGGTAAGCGGCTGGCTGCCTGTTGTTCGGTTTTATATGCCGGTGAGTAGAATTCACGTTTTAACTGTAAACCCTCATAGTCAAGGATCACTGCTTTCGAATCGAGCTTCAGATCCTGCATGTCGCCATGGTAGGTGGTGAAATTTACAATGCCAGGGTAAACAAATTCTCCATTGATGTATCTATTGGTTACTACTTCCAGCTTATTTACTTTCAATGGGTCGTAATTCAACAGGATCCTATTATCTACTTTAACGCCATCTAATAATATAAGCGGGTCGGTGGAATAAAAATCCCTGGCATCAAAATCAAATACTTTCAGGTGTAACTGACCGCCATAACGTCGTATAGCCACTTCGGGTACATATTCACGCAACACTTCTTCCATCGTAGTAAAGCGGGTGTAATCATCCAGCTTATATTTTTTAAACGGCTTTCCATAAAAAGGCAAAGTATCAATAAGCGGAATGGCAAAGCGGCTTAGTTTGCCTGCATCATACGTGTTGATCACCTGCATGCCAATGCTTTGTTCATTGAGTGTAAGTTGTGCACCCTGTGGCAAAACAAATGCAGACAGTGGCCTGTTGTTATATTTTTCCGAGAATGGGTTCAATACATCAATCCGGTAGTTGCTATCGGGCGCATCGGTTTGTATAATGATCTCATTCTGTCCATAATAATCCCTTACATCAAAATATATTTTTCCCTCATTATTGGTTTTGGTGTTATAAAATTGCAATTGAATACCTGGTATCGATAACCAGGCTTCTATTCCGGTCAGGGTAGTATTACTCATGTTATGCTTTACCTGGCAGGTGATGATATGCCCATCGAATTCAGGCGCATATTCAAAGGTTGCGCGTTTATTATTCAAAACATGATCCCAGTTGAATCTTCTCCATCCGTTTACCAAAACCAGGTTGTCAGTGGCTTCTTTTATTTCATCATCGGGTGCTGAAAAATAATACGCCGGAGATTCAATATTACCGGTGAGCTCAGAAGTGAGCCATAAATAACTTAGCATAGAGTTGGGGTCAACTGTCTGCAATGAATCGAGCCGATAAACAGCTAATGAAAGATCGGCCGGTTCGCCCTTGGGTGCATTGGCATGTTGAGTTTGTACTGAAACTGCCACCCGCTTTCGGCTTCCGTATTTTACCGCATTGCTATTGGCTGCAACCGATAACACCTGTTGCGGTTTTTTGAAGTACAGCCGCTCACATATGGGTTGTTGTTGTTCATTAAAAATAGTGATGTTCGATAGACCGTCTGCCAGTTTGCTTTTATCAAGTAAAAAATTCGCCAGGCCATTTATTAATGTTTGTTTTTCGGCAATCTGAATTACCTGGCGGCTATGCACAAACAGGAATAACGTTTGTGAAGGAACCGACCTGCCAGACACTTTAATGCTCATAGCGCCCGATTCATCTTCTGCCAATTGCATTACATAACCCTGCTCATAAGCGGCCGGTAACAGTTGCGCAATGGTACCACCATCGGGCAGGGTGATCAATGTTTTGTAAGGTTCGGTACTTGCCGGCGTGAACATAAAATGCCCCATGCCAAATTTCAAGGTTTGAAAATTGATCAGGGTATCATTGTTTGCTGACAGTATAATGCCTTTACAGTTGACACCTTTCCCAAACCGGTCGGTGACCTGGAAAGCTATTTTACTGCTGATATCTTTCACCAGGTTACCACCTTCGGGAAAAAAAGCAACGTTATAACGAATGGTTGTATCAGCAGCCGGTGTTGTTAATGTTTTTAAAGTATTTACGATGGTTACCGGTTTTTCAAAATAATAAGCTGCCGGCAGATTTTTCATCCAGTTGGTATATGCCCGTAAGGTATAGTTACCTGAATTGATAGAAACCGGTAAATAAAATGAGCCGTTACCTTTTCCCTTCCTGAGCGCAATTTTAGCTTGCATCACCGGTTTGTTTTCTTTATCGAGAATTTCGATATAGACAATTTTGCTCAGGTCTACAGGTTGAAGCGCAGCGCCATCTACATTGTATACTTTAAACCATAACAGCTCCCCGGCCAGGTAAAAATTCTTGTCAGTATGAACATATAGTTTTTCGGGCTGGTTCCTGTTACAATATTGTTTAAACTGTTCCGGTATGCCTGTAAGAACATCCTGTGCATTGGTTTGTATTTTATACAAAAGCAACAATGCCAGGATCAATGCGGCAGATCTTTTTATGTGGTTGAATATTTTCATGAATGCAGGCTGTTATAACAGGTCAAATAGTATTGTTATGGCCAAAAAGAAGGTTTTACATTGGTACCGCGTAACGTACAATCAACGCAGTTTGGATTAACGGCCAAATATGTTAATATGCCACTTGGGCCGTATTCAATGGGATTTGTGGGCATATAAGCTGAATAAAATGCCGCAGAATCTGTAGGTACCGTATGTTCTTCACAGGGCAACATATATCGCCAGTCGGGCAGATCAGTACGTTTGATCCATATTCTTTTTTCCTGGCGGTTGGCTATGCCAATGAATCCTATAACCGGCTCATTGGGGTTGGTTATACAATGAATATTTCCCTTGAGTTCAGATGGTTGATGGCCAAAAATGGAACCGGTTTCTTCTGAATTGCTTTTCATCTTTTCCAGAAATTCATATTCTTCCTTGCTGAGTGCATATTGTTTTACATTAAGGCTGTACAAAACGCTCACTTTCCAGGAGCCTGGTTGTATATAAATTAATGGCTTGTGTATGCTATCGATGCTGAGTTTTTTAGAAGAGCCAAGTATCAGGCTGGTAGAGTTTTCCCCTTTCCAGCAGGTGTATAATTTTTCTTCTGGCAGCATATCGGGCCTGCGCCATTTAATGCCTTTGATTTCATTCGTGGCAGGGTTTCTCAAAAAATCAAGACTGGTATAATAAGAAGAGTGATATTCCCAGGTTTCTTCTGTTGTCCACCGGTAATACCATGTATTATTT
>DASUVL010000060.1:0-8908 GCA_036379015.1 Niastella sp. | reverse complement strand
TAATAGCAAAAAAATCATCAGCGTATAAAACTTTTTACGCATCATTTCCGGAGGTTTTATATTAAAATAGTTTTCTGGAGCGGAAGGTATGCAAAAAATAAAATGATAAATAGTTATAAGTTATAACCGGCTTACGGCAATGCGGGTTAGCAGCTCTTGTGTAGTATTATACTTGACACTTACGTGGCGGCCTGAACAGCAATTGCATAAAGAATATTGATCAAATACAAGTTATACAGCAAGTTTTACCCTGAATTGTATTTTTCTCATCATATATAATTGTTTTGCCGGCATACTATTACCGTATACTATAACGCTGGCTTTCAACAATTCAACGGCTACATACAACAATCCCCGATAGTGTTACTACCGGGGACCTGTTTATTAAGTGAGTGGAAATTTACAATGTGATATTATCTCTCAGCAACCTGCCGCTGGGATCAAAGAACAGTTGCTTTTTTTGAATATCGTTCTTTTCTATCTCCAGGCGGTATTGGGTTTTGTCTTCGCGCAATGCTATTTTATATACTTTTTTAATGGTCCATTCTTCTGCGTATTTGCTCTTCTGAAAGCCATCTTTTATGGCCTCGCTCAGTTCAGTTTCAGGCATTTTGTTTTCGGTGCTTTGCCAAAAACCTTTATTGGTAAACTTTGCTTCGTAGTGTACAGAATCAAGATCAAAGACAGCGGTAAAACCGCTTAACCTGTCACGCCATTCAACGTTTTTGGCCATGGGGTATTTACTTCTGAACGCTTCGGTTACTTCCGCCGGCAGTTTACGCACTTGTGCATGAGCGGTTGTATATATAGAAAATGTTAAACAAAGCGCCAGACAGTAAAGAATTATTTTTTTCATACTTATGAGTATTTAGAGTGTTACCATGCAAATTTCAAACCCTGAAGTGAAAAAGAAAACATAAAGTTGACGGGTTAACTGGTTAACATGTCAACATATTAACCTGTTAATATTATTCTTTCCCTGCCAACACAATAACTATTTCACCTTTAACATCTTTTTGTTGAAAATGTTCAACTAATTCCTGCAGCGTACCGTGTGCATTTTCTTCAAACATTTTAGAAAGTTCACGGCTTACACAGGCGAGGCGGTCGGCCCCAAAGTATTGAACAAATTCCTGCAGGGTTTTAACCAACCGGTGCGGAGATTCATAAATGATCATGGTACGATCTTCTTCGGCCAGTCTTTTTAACATGGTCTGACGGCCTTTTTTCGGGGGTAAGAATCCTTCAAATACAAAGCGGTTCATGGGAAGTCCGCTGTTCACCAGAGCGGGAACAAATGCGGTGGCGCCCGGCAGGCATTCCACCTTTATACCTTGCTTGATACATTCGCGAACCAGTAAGAAGGCTGCGTCAGAAATACCCGGTGTACCTGCATCCGATATCATAGCCATCTTTTTCCCCTCCTGCAACTGGTTGATAAGATGCTGTAATACCTGATGCTCGTTATGTTGGTGATACGTAGTAAGCGGCCGGGTGATCTGGTAGTGATTTAACAATTTACTGGACGTACGTGTATCTTCAGCCAGTATCAGATCCACCTGCTTCAACACCTCCAGGGCCCTGAGCGTGATATCCTGCAAATTGCCAATGGGAGTGGGAACGATGTAAAGCATAATGTGCTAATTTGCTAATATGATAATGTGCTAATGAAATACAATGACTGGCTAATGATTAAACAATTATTTCCTTCTAGAAGTGGACAATATCGTTGTTAACACTCTTTGAATTTCTTCCAATTTGCTAAGAAGATTTTTGCAATCAGGATAACTCGGAGCATGATCACAGAGCATCAGCCAGTATTGTGTTTCATCTGCTTCCTTTGCAGCGACTTTCATTCTATGAATAAAATCTGCCCTGCTTTCAGCATTTTGGGCCTCCATGGCATTGGCACATATTGATGTACCCGCCCTTAGCAATTGGTTGGTAATTATAAACTTTCTAATAGCTTCTAATTTTTCACAATAGTCGATAACCATCAAAGAAAAATCAAAAGAAAGCTTTAGAATTGGATTTTGCTCCAGTAGCTTCTTTTGCATATGACTCTATTATATTAACAAAAGCCGCTACTATCCAGAGTGTTCAACGCATTAGCACATTGGCTAATTAGCACATTAGCTAATTATTACTTCAAAGTATTCCATTACCGGGTTGGCAAGTAATTTCTTGGAGGCTTCTTCGGCAATGGCTTTTGCCTGATCAGGGGTGCTGGCTTCTACCTGCAGGGTGATATTTTTACCTACCCGAACATCCTGAATATTGTCTAATCCCAGATTTTGTAGTCCACCCATTACGGCTTTTCCCTGCGGATCGAGCAATTCTTTTAACGGCATTACCTTCACCTGAACTGTATAGGTCATGTGGTTTTATTTTTGAAGGCCAAAGATAAGATGATGTAAAGAATAAACGCAACCGGCACCGCTAACCATTTTAAGAATATGGCAGCTATTATGACAGCAAGCAGTAAAATAAGCTTGGGTAAATTACTTTTTACCGAAAAGTTCTTAAACTTCAACGCCATTAATGGCAGATTACTTACCATTAAATAGCATACTGCTACAATTATGGCATACCAAACCCATTTGTTCTGCATCAAACTTATGGCATCCGGACTTTGCGAATACCAGTAAATAAGCGGAAACGATGCGATCAACAAACCCACTGCCGGCGTAGGCACGCCTTTGAAACCATATTGCTGTGAATCGTCGAGGTTAAACTTACCCAACCGGAAAGCCGCAGCACAGGGAATGAAAAAAGCGGGCATCAGCCATATAATGGGAACTTCAATCCCATTGGGCGTTGACGCATAACTTAACCGCAAAAACTGGAAAACGATCATGCCCGGCGCAACGCCAAAGCTTACCACATCGGCCAGGGAATCAAGTTGTTTACCTAATGCAGACGTAGCGTTGAATAAACGGGCAACAAATCCATCTAAAAAATCAACGGCAGCGGCCAGTGCAATGAACAGGGAGCCCAGCCATATTTTTTCAGGTATTTCAAGCAATTGCGTTCCCTGATCATCACTAACTATTATAATTCCATTCTGAAGTATATATAGAATTGCGATGCAGCCAAAAAACAAATTGATAAGCGTGAACAGGTTCGGAATATGTTTCATGAATGCAAATTAGTGTTTGTATTTTTTGTATTTAATTAGCATCCCGCCATGGCGGGACTAATTAGCAGATTAGCTCATTAGTTTTTCAATCTCTTCCGGTTTGATGGGAATTTTTGCCATCAGGTCTTTGTTGCCGGTGCGGGTGATCCAGACATTATTTTCAATGCGGATGCCCATTTGCTCCTGTTCTATATAAATACCCGGTTCAATGGTAAATACCATACCTGGCTTAATGGGTTCGGTACGCGTACCCAGGTCATGCACATCAATACCCAGGTGATGCGAAATACCATGATATAAATACTTTCGGTAAGCGCGGTTGTCTTTGTCTTCATTCTTCACATCCGCCTGATTCAGCAAGCCCAGTTTTATAAATACTTTGGTGGCCTCCGCCCCTACTTTATCGGTATAATCCAGAATGCTGATGCCCGGCTTCAGAATGCTTTTCGCATAGTCATGCAGGCGCAAACAACCATTGTATACCTCCCGTTGCCTTTTGGTGAATTTACCATTCACCGGCACTGTGCGGGTAAGATCTGCACAATAACCTCCATATTCAGCGCCAAAATCCATCAATATCAGTTCGCCATCTTTACATTCCTGGTTATTGGACACATAATGCAGAATGCGGGCCCGGTCGCCACTGGCAATAATGCTGCTGTAAGCTGGTCCGGTTGCACGTTGCGACAAAAACGAATGCCAGATCTCGGCTTCAATTTCGTATTCCATTACACCGGGTTTGATAAACTTCAGCACTCGCTCAAACGTCTTATGTGTAATGTCTATTGCCTGTTGCATCACCGCTATTTCCTGCTGTGATTTAATTGCCCGCAGGTCTTTCAAAATACGGGCGCTGCGTTTATACTGGTGCAGCGGATACCGGTGCCGCATGGTTTCTGCAAAGCGGTAATCTCGAACGGGTATCCAGCCCGACTTGCGGTCATTTTCATTAGTGTTCAGGTAAATAGTATCGGCTATATGTATCCAGCCCTGTAATGCGGCATCCAGGCTGTCGAGCCAGATCACCGATGAGAAGCCGGAGATCTTTTTAGCTTCCTCTGCACGCAAACGCTTTCCATCCCATTTCTCTTTTAATTCATTGGGGCGAACCAAAACCAACACTTCCCGGTACTTGGGGTCAGGGTTATCGGGGAACAGGATAACCATAGTATCCTCCTGGTCTATACCGCATAGCCAGTACAGGTCGGAGTTCTGTTTGAACCGGTGCGTGGCGTCGCCATTGGTTGGCAGTTCATCATTACTATTAAATATGGCAATGGCATTTTTATCCATCCGGGCTACAAAACGTTGCCGGTTCTGTTTAAAAATGGCAGGGTCGAGCGGCAGATACTTCATGTAGTTATGTTGAAAATTGACATTAAATGATCTGGTAAAAATAAAGAATCAAGTGTAAAAGGGGTTGATGCCCTGATAGTTACTTTTTAGCACCTGATAGCCGTCAATGAATTGTGATCAATTAACAAATAAAAAAAGGTTTTCGTACCCATTCACTAAAACCCGAAAGCAGATCAATGCGGTTTTACGCTAACAGACGTTAGTTACATAATTCACAATAAATTACCCATTATATTAGATAATATTTAAAAATGCGTGAAAACTGACCATTGGAGTGGATAAATTTTAATTATACCTTTGAAGCCTAAACAAACGAACGCTTGTATGTCATTATCAACAATCGCCGTCCCAACGAGAGGACTTGAGGAGCTGGGGCTTCATTCAACCAACACATTGCATTATCAATTATCTGCAGAAGAATTGGTGCAGGACACTTTACGGTTACACCAGGGCGAACTGAATAACACAGGGGCTTTGGTTGTAAAAACAGGAGAATTTACCGGTCGCAGTCCGAAGGATAAGTTCATTGTAAAAGACGAGATCACTGCTGACTCTGTACACTGGAACGAATTTAATATCCCACTGGAAGAAAAATATTTTCACTGTATCCGCAAAAAAATACTGGATTACCTGAATGCTCAACCAGAAATATGGGTACGCGATTCATACGCCTGCGCTGAGCCCCGCTACCGGCTAAACATCCGGGTTATAAACGATAACCCATGGAGCAACCTGTTTGCGAATAATATGTTCTTACGCCCCGAAGAAGAAGACCTGGAGCACTTCACACCCGACTGGCATATACTGGCTGCCCCCGGCTTACACCTCGATGCAACAGAATGCGGCGTTCGTCAGCACAATGCGGCGGTGATCAGTTTCAAGCACCGCACCATTTTGATTGCCGGCAGCGGTTACACCGGAGAGATCAAAAAAGGTATTTTTTCCATTCTGAACTATATTTTACCGCACGACAAAGGTGTATTAAGCATGCACTGCTCAGCCAACTTGGGTAAAGATGGCGATACGGCCCTGTTCTTTGGACTGAGCGGTACCGGAAAAACCACGTTGAGCGCAGACCCGAACCGTAAATTGATCGGTGATGACGAACATGGCTGGAACGATCACAACGTGTTTAATTTTGAAGGCGGTTGCTACGCCAAGTGCATTGACCTGAGCGTGGAAAAAGAGCCGGCCATTTTTGGAGCTATTCACGGCGGCGCTTTGGTAGAGAACACTACTTTCTATCCGGGCACCAACGTTATCGACTTCTCCAATAAATCCATTACAGAAAATACGCGTGTTTCCTATCCATTACACTACATCTGTAATGCGGTAGAACCATCAACAGGCGGTATACCCGAGAATATTTTCTTCCTCACATGTGATGCATACGGCGTTTTACCACCCATATCAAAACTGACACCCGCACAAGCCATGTACCAGTTCATTTCTGGTTACACAGCTAAGGTGGCGGGTACAGAAGCCGGTGTAACAGAGCCTAAATCTACCTTTAGCGCCTGCTTTGGCGCACCGTTCTTACCACTGCACCCCGGCTACTACGCCGGCATGTTGGGTGAGAAGCTGAGAAAGCATCATGTAAAAGTATGGTTGATAAACACCGGTTGGACAGGCGGTAGTTATGGTATAGGTAACCGGATGAAACTGGCATATACCCGTGCAATGATCAGTGCTGCCCTGGAAGGTGAACTGGACCAGGTGGAATATGAAACGCACCCGGTATTCGGGATGGCAGTACCTGCCAGTTGCCCGGGAGTACCCGCAAATATCTTAAACCCGAGGAATACCTGGGCCTCTACAACGGCGTACGACAAGGCTACCGAAAACCTGGCTAAACAGTTCATAACCAATTTTGAGAAGTATGCATCGGGGGTTACGCCGGAAGTACTGGCGGCAGGGCCAAAAATATAATCAGTCTTTTTTGTTTTACTTTCAGATATTTTATTGATATTACTGCGCTTTTTTGATAAAAAGCATTTCGGCCTCAACGATTACTTTGCCATATGAAAGGGTTGTCTCATAGAATGGGACAACCTTTTATCTTTTACAAGGTTCCTTTGATTTTTATAAATTTTAGGAAAAAATTTCCAACGATTTGAATTAAGTTGCTTTTGTGTTTCAAGTCCATTCCCGTCAGTGAGCTCTAAACCTGTATGGGAAACCAATTATGATCAAAGCTGTATTTTCATTATTATTGGTGTGTGTTACCGTTATACAAACGAACAACCTGATACCCTGGAGTGCTTCGCGAAAACTTACCTGGAGCGATTTTAAAGGCACGCCCGATCCGCATTCATCAAACGCAGCCCTTACCAGCAGTAATATCAATATTGAATTTGGTTACGACGACGAGGGGTTTCAATATGCCATTAAATGCAACTTCGATAAAAACCGGTCATGGGTTCGAATAAAAAACAATGATGTGCTGGTTCATGAACAAGGTCATTTTGATATTGCAGAAATATATGCCCGCAAGCTGAATAAGCTCATGAAAGCATACCGCTTTAATGCCAAAACAGCCGGTACCGATGTAAACGGGTTGTATGAAAACGCCATGAAACAACACCGGCAGATCCAGATACAATACGACAACGACACCGACTATTCCCGTAATAAACAAAAACAGGAGGAGTGGTTGAAAAAGATTGCCGACGATCTTAAAAGCCTGGAGGCATTTGCAAACTATCAGCAGGAAAAATAATGCAGCGGTATTAGTTCCCCTATCAGAACAAACCGTATAACTGGGAATCGATCTTGCGAATAATATCCCCGAGGTGCTCATCATTTTCGGGAAACTTATTCTTATCGATATCTATTACCAGCAGGGGACCTTCCTTATAACCATCGATCCATTTATTGTAGAAATCGTTGAGCCGCTTCAGATAATCGAGCCGGATATTCTCTTCGTATTCACGGCCACGTTTTTGAATTTGTGCAACCAGCGTAGGTACCGATGCTTTCAGATAGATGAGCATATCGGGCGGCTGCACCATTGTTTTTAATGTTTCGAAAAACATGAAATAGTTATCAAAATCGCGTTTGCTCATTAACCCCATTTCATGCAGGTTGGGTGCGAAGATATAGGCATCTTCATAAATGGTACGGTCCTGAACAACCGTTTCGGTACCACGGAAAATATCGTTTAACTGCCGAAGCCGGCTATTGAGGAAATAGATCTGCAGGTTAAAACTCCACCTGGGCATGTCCTCGTAAAAATCGAACAGGTAGGGGTTGTGGTCTACATCTTCAAACTGGGGTATCCAGCGATAATGTTTACTGAGCAGCTCTGTGAGCGTAGTTTTACCCGCGCCAATATTACCCGCTACGGCGATATGCTTCGGTTTCTTAGTTTTTGCCATTATTGTAGAGTTCTATATCCTATTTCTATATCCCGTTTCTGCCCCGGTTGCTATGAGGCAATAAAAAATTTAAGATATTAATTCTTTCCGGAATTCAACCTGCTGCCTGTTCTTTTTTAATAATAATTCAGTCCGATAGCCTGGCGTACCACTTCCATGGTGGCCTTTGCGTTGGCACGGGCCTTTTCGGCCCCCTGGATCATCACTTTTTTAAGATAGTCAGTATCCTGCTGAATGGCTTCGGCTTTTTCGCGTATAGGAGCTATAAAGCGTACCATATCTTCGGCCAGTTGCTTTTTCATATCACCATACCTGATGGTACAAGCGTTATAATCTTCTTCAAACTTCGTCAACACTTCCGGCGCGCTTACCAGTTTCATCAGCAAAAACAGGTTCTCAATGTAGTCGGGTTTAGGCGTGTTGGGTTCCTTAGGTCCGCTATCGGTAGTTGCCTTCATTACCTTTTTGCGGATCAGGTCATCGGGATCGCTGAGGTACAGCGTGGCATATTGGTTTTCACTTTTACTCATTTTACCGGCACCATCGAGGCTGGGCACTTTTACCAGTTCGCTTCCATAGTTAAAGGCCACCGGTTCGGGGAACACGTCACCATAGCGGTGATTGAAGCGATTAACGTAAGTACGTGCTATTTCAAGGTGCTGTTCCTGGTCTTTGCCTACAGGCACCAGTTGGGCACGGTGTAAAAGAATATCGGCCGCTTGTAATACAGGGTAGGTCAACAGGCCGGCATTTACATTCTGCGGTTGCAGGCGTATTTTATCTTTAAAAGTAGGGGTCTTTTCCAATTCCCCCACATAAGCCATCATGTTCAGGAGCAGATACAGCTCAGACGTTTCATACACATGACTCTGGCAGTACAGGGTACTTTTATCGGGACTAAGACCACAGGCAATATGCTCGGCCAGCACCCGCGTCACGTTGGTCTTCAACTCCTTTGTATCGGGATGGGTGGTGAGTGAATGCAGGTCGGCCACCATAAAAAAGCAGGGATATTCATCCTGCATCCGCACAAAAT
>DASUVL010000059.1:0-12861 GCA_036379015.1 Niastella sp. | reverse complement strand
TCTTCTTGTTTGCCATTTTTTGTAGTCTTCTTACCAATGTCAGTCTGGGACAGGATTGCAAAAACTACTACTTCCTGCAGCAGAACAAAACCATTGAAATGACCATCTACAATAAAAAAGGAGATGCCAATGGAAAGCAGGTGTACACGGTATCAAATGTCACTAACAATGGAGGCAGCACCAGTGCTACCGTTAATTCGGAAATGTTTAGCCAGAAAGGAAAATCAATTGCCAAAGGTCACAGTGAAATTAAGTGTACAGGTGGCGTGATGATGATAGACATGACGATGCAATTACCGCAACAACAACAGGAACAATTTGCCAAGGCAGATGTAAAGGCCGATAAGATCTATATAGAATACCCCGTGAACATGAAAACAGGTGATAAATTAAAAGATGCCACATTGGATATGACCATAGACAACTCAGGCATGAAACAATCCGTAAATATGGTTACCAGTGACCGTACCGTTATCGGAAAAGAAAGTGTTACTACAACTGCCGGCACCTGGGATTGTTTTAAAATTACTTTCAAAAGCAAGATCACCATAAAAACGATGGGCATTGGAATGCCATTTAATATGGAAGGAACAGAATGGTTTGCACCCGGATTCGGCATTGTAAAAACAGAAAGCAAACATGGCGGCACGGCCATTACAGCCATCAAATAAGTAATATCCTCAGTACGGAAACCAGGCCCCGACTTTTAGTCGGGGTTTTTATTTTCAGTCAGCTATCACTCGTTTGAGTGGGGAGCGGTGAATGGTCAATGGTGAATGGTCAATCGGGAATAATCAATGTTTATCGTTGGCATTAGAAGTTTGATGTGAAAACCAACAAATCGGAGTTTCGGGGAATTTCACGTCTGCCGTCTCACGTTTCACGTCTTACGACAATAATTGTATACACTTCTGCAATGACTCTTTCCATTCGGGAATGGCGCAATGAAAGGTGTGCTGAATTTTTTGTGTATCCAATAAAGAAAAAGAGGGTCTTTTGGCCGGAGTAGGAAATTGTTCGGAAGGAATGGGATTCACGGTACAGGCGCTGTCTGTCAATTCTTTGATAGCAACGGCAAAATCGTACCAGCTGATACGGCCCTGGTTGCTGTAATGATATATACCAGGAACCCAATTGGCAGCAGATAATTGGCTATTGGCAACTATTTGCAGCATGCACTTAGCCAGATCGGCTGCATACGTAGGAGCTCCCACCTGGTCGTTCACCACATTGATAGCAGGACGGTCCTGCATCAGCTTCATCATGGTCTTTACAAAGTTCTTACCAAATGAAGAATATACCCAGGCCGTTCTTATGATGATAGTCTCGGGGTTGGCTTCCAGGCAAAGCTGTTCGCCTTTTAACTTGGAAGCACCGTACATATTTATCGGATCTGTAGGCGCGTCTTCTTTATAAGGCGTTGGCGACTGGCCATTAAATACATAATCGGTTGAAATATGAATGAAGCGGGTATTATAACTTTTGCAAGCAGCAGCCAATATGCGTGGGGCTTCGGCATTTACCTGGTAAGCGATCTCCTTTTCGGATTCCGCTTTATCAACCGCGGTATAAGCAGCACAATTTAAACAATAAGCCGGGCGATGTGCAGCAAATAACTTTTGAACAGCCGCTTCGTCGTGCACCGGCATATTTTCATGCGTAGTAAAAATAAATTCAAATGAGGGATGCGACTCCGCCAATACCCGCAGCTCCTGCCCTACCTGTCCATTGGCTCCGGTCACTAAAATAACTGGTTGCGACATAAACGACAATTATCCTTTAAATTCAAAGGGGTTCACGCAATTGGCAAATACTGGAAGTACCAGGTCTTTATCCGACACAATAGCTTGCGCTAAAGGAATTTGCCAATCTATTTGTAATACCGGGTCATTGTACAAAATCCCATGTTCACTGGCTTTACTGTAAAACTGGTCGCATTTATATAAAACTTCAGCCACATCGCTTAGTACTGAAAAACCGTGTGCAAAGCCCGCGGGAATAAATAATTGCTTTTTGTTGTCGGCTGATAATTCGATCGAGAATGTTTTACCATAGGAGGGAGAACCTTTCCTGATATCAACCACTACATCCAGGATAGAACCTACCAACGCACGTACCAATTTTGCCTGGGCAAAGGGTGCGATCTGGTAATGCAATCCCCTGATAACACCATACGTTGACCTGGATTGATTATCCTGCACGAATTGATTTTCAATTCCTGCACCGCCGAAGTTTTTTTGATTATATGCCTCGAAAAAAAATCCTCGGCTATCATCAAATACCATGGGTTCAAAAACTAATAAACCCGGAAATCCTGTTTCAATAAAAGGCACTATTATATATTTTGAGATTTTGAGATTGATAGATTTTGAGATTTGCCAGGAATAGTCAAATTAATGAAATCCCGAAATCTCAAAATCCCAATATCAGAAATTTAAATTACTTATCGTTTTGCGTATTGCTCTTCATAATAATGCTGGTAGTCGCCTGAAGTTACATGTTTTATCCAATCTTCATTATTCAGGTACCAGTCAACCGTTTTCTCCAGGCCTTCTTCAAACTGAAGAGAAGGTTTCCACCCCAGCTCTTTATTCAGTTTTGTAGCATCGATGGCATACCGCATATCATGACCGGGACGGTCTGTTACATACGTGATCAGTTTGGCAGAGGCGCCTTCGGGCCGGCCCAACTTTGTATCCATGATTTTGCACAAAAGATGAACCAGGTCAATATTCTTCCATTCGTTAAAGCCGCCCACATTATACTTATCACCTGTTTTCCCCTTATGGAATATCAAATCAATAGCCCTCGCATGATCTTCAACAAATAACCAGTCGCGCACATTTTCACCCTTACCATATACGGGCAGGGGTTTATTATTCTTGATATTGTTGATCATTAACGGAATGAGCTTCTCCGGAAAATGAAAAGAACCATAGTTGTTGCTGCAGTTGCTCATGACCACCGGCAAACCATATGTATGATACCAGGCCATTACAAAATGGTCTGAGGAAGCTTTGGACGCGGAATAAGGAGAGCGGGGATCGTAGGCAGTTTCTTCTGTAAAGAAACCTTCGGAGCCCAGTGAGCCATACACTTCATCGGTTGAAACGTGGAAAAAACGTTTCCCCTCCATTTTATTTTCTGTTTTTGCCCAATACTTACGACTGATATTAAGCAGCGTAGCAGTACCTAATACGTTTGTTTTTACAAAGGCCAGCGGATCAATGATCGAACGGTCTACATGGCTTTCTGCCGCCAGGTGGATCACCGCATCAAATGCATACTTTTCAAACAACGCTTCAATACTGGCAGCCTCCGTAATATCAGCTCTTTCGAACCGGTAATTGGGGGCTTTTTCTACATCCTTTAAATTCTCGAGATTGCCAGCATAAGTCAATGCATCGGCATTTACGATTAAATAACCAGGGTATTTGTTTATAAATAACCGCACCACATGTGAACCAATAAAACCGGCCCCACCGGTGATCATGATCGTTTTTGAAAAGGCACTCATAGTATATTTATTAAATTCTAAAGCTCACGCTAAATGCGCACACTTCGCGAATGAATCGTGAATCGTGAAACGGCAAACGTGAAATAAAAATCAAAAACACAAATTCCAAATACCAAAAATCAATTCCAAACTTAATTACCCCCCTTTAGGGGTAGGGGGAATTACTTCTTCCCTACAAACTCCTTGTGTTGTTTAAACCATTCATCCTTAGGTAATGATTTAAAATACTCATAGGTCACTTTTAATCCGTCCTTACGACTTACTTTGGGCGACCAGTCCAGGATATCTTTTGCCCGGGTAATATCCGGTTGCCGTTGCTTGGGATCATCAACCGGCAGCGGTTTATATACAATTTTTTGTGTAGTGCCTGTAAGTGCAATGATCTCTTCGGCAAATTCTTTCAGCGATATTTCATCCGGATTACCCACATTAACAGGCGAATGATAATCGCTCATCAATAACCGGTATATTCCTTCAATGAGGTCATCTACATAACAAAAGCTCCTGGTTTGCGAACCATCACCAAACACCGTCAGGTCTTCGCCCCGTAATGCCTGACCAATAAATGCAGGCAGAGCGCGGCCGTCGTTCAATCGCATACGGGGACCGTAGGTATTGAAAATACGTACGATGCGGGTTTCAACACCATGAAAAGTATGATACGCCATGGTCATGGCTTCCTGGAAGCGTTTGGCTTCATCATATACTCCCCTTGGCCCTACCGGGTTTACATTACCCCAGTATTCTTCATTTTGCGGATGCACCAGGGGATCACCATAAATTTCAGAAGTAGAAGCTACCAGAATGCGGGCTCCTTTTGCTTTGGCAAGGCCCAGGCAATTATGTGTACCCAACGATCCTACCTTCAATGTTTGAATAGGTATTTTCAGGTAATCGATCGGACTGGCAGGAGAAGCAAAATGTAAAATATAATGCAGTTCGCCGGGAACATGAATGAACTTGGAAACATCATGATGATAAAACTCAAACTGTTCCAGCTTAAATAAATGTTCAATATTGCGCAGGTCGCCGGTGATCAGGTTATCCATACCAATAACATGGAAACCTTCTTTAATAAACCGGTCGCATAAGTGTGAACCTAAAAAACCGGCAGCGCCTGTAATAAGTACTCTTTTCTTGGACATAGAGATAGGTTAATTTTTATGTTTAACAGCCGGATCAGCTACGGCCCGGCCCACACTTTCGTAATAAAATCCTAATTCTTTAATAGCATCTGCTTCAAACAGGTTGCGACCGTCGAAGATCACTTTATTCCTGAGCGCGGTTACAATTTTCAGGAAGTTAGGCGTGCGAAACTCATTCCACTCGGTGGCAATGATCAATGCATCGGCATGTTCCAGACAATCGTACTGATTCTCGGCATACTCTATTTTATCGCCTAACAAAGCCTTTACATTATTAACCGCTTCCGGATCGTAAGCACAAACCCGGGCACCCTCTTTTAACAGTTCATCAATTATATATAAAGCCGGTGCTTCCCTGATATCATCGGTATTAGGTTTAAATGCCAGTCCCCACAATGCGAACCGCTTTCCTTTCAGGTCATTCTTAAAATATTTTTTGATCTTGGGAAGCAGGTGCAGCTTTTGTCTTTCGTTCACATCCATCACCGCATTGAGGATCTGAAAATCATATCCTACTTCACTGGATGATTTTACCAGGGCCTGTACATCTTTCGGGAAACAGCTTCCGCCGTACCCGATACCCGGGAACAGGAAGCGTTTACCAATACGTTCGTCACTACCAATACCCCGGCGCACCATATCTACATCAGCACCCAGGCGCTCGCACAACTGGGCTACTTCATTCATGAATGAGATCTTGGTAGCAAGAAATGAGTTAGCGGCATATTTGGTAAGCTCGGCCGAGCGAACATCCATAAAAATAACAGGGTTACCCGAACGCACAAATGGTCCGTACAATTCACCCATTACCTTGCGCGCCCTTTCAGAAGAAGCGCCTATTACAACCCGGTCGGGTTTCATAAAATCTTCCACCGCTACCCCTTCGCGTAAAAATTCGGGGTTCGACACTACATCAAAATCACCTACAAAAGTTTTTGAAATGGCTGCGTATACTTTTTCAGCTGTACCCACGGGTACGGTGCTTTTATCAACGATCACCTTATAATCGGTCATCAGTTCGCCCAGGTCTTTGGCAACGCCCAAAATATATTTAAGATCAGCGCTTCCATCTTCTCCGGGAGGTGTTGGCAAAGCCAGGAAAACGATCTCGGCATCCTTTACCCCATCGTATAAACTGGTGGTGAAGCGTAGCCGCTCTTCTTTCACATTACGAAGAAATAATTTTTCCAGGCCTGGTTCGTAAATAGTGATCTGACCAGAAGAAAGTTTTTCAACTTTTGTTTTATCGATATCTACGCAGGTAACATCATTACCTGTTTCAGCAAAACAGGTTCCGGTTACCAATCCTACGTAGCCTGTACCTACAACAGCGATTTTCATTTTGAGGATGTTTTTTAATGCCTAAAACTAATAAGGTTACTGTTTATTAATAAACTCCAATACTTTACTGGTAATAAACTGGAGTTGTTCATTACTCAGTTCGGTATGCATAGGCAGGGATAATACACGTTCAGTCAGCCAGTCAGTTGTCTTCAGCTCAAATTGTGCACCACCAAAAGCTTCAAACATTTTCTGGCGATGAGCAGGTACAGGATAATAGATCATAGAGGGAATACCAAAATCGGCCAGGAACTTGTGCAGGGCATCGCGATCAACACCTTCGAGCAACAACGTATACTGATGAAACACATGGTTGCAATAAGGCGCTCTGTACGGAACGGTGATCTTTGAATTACCTGCAAAAGCCTTGTCGTAAAAATCAGCGGCGCTGCGCCGTGCGGCAATATATTCATCCAAATGCGGCAGCTTAACATTTAATATAGCAGCCTGTATAGTATCGAGCCGGCTGTTGCAGCCAACGCGATCGTGGTAATATCTTTTCGCCTGGCCATGGTTAGCCACCATCCTCAATGCTTCTGCCAGGGCATCGTCATTGGTAAAGATGGCCCCGCCATCGCCAAAGCATCCTAAATTTTTTGATGGGAAGAATGACGTGGTACCAATGGTACTCAACGTGCCGGTCTTTTGCACCGTACCATTGCTCAATTGAATATCACCCCCAATAGCCTGTGCATTATCTTCAATAACCGGTATCTTATAGCGGTTAGCTATTTCCATGATGGCCTCCATATTAGCCGCCTGCCCGTATAAGTGAACCGGAATGATTGCTTTTGTTTTAGGCGTAATAGCCTTTTCAATGGCAATGGGATCAATACAAAATGTTTTTGGATCTACTTCTACAAAAACAGGTTTCAATTGTAACAGGGCAATTACTTCAGTAGTAGCAATGAAAGTAAAAGAAGGCGTGATCACTTCATCACCTGGCTGCAGGTTCAATGCCATTAAAGCGATCTGCAGGGCATCGGTACCATTGGCACAAGGGATCACATGCTTAACGCCCAGGTATTTGCTAAGCCCGGCAGCAAAGTCCTGTACCGCTTTTCCCTGTATGAAAGCGGCGTTATTGATCACCTCCTGAATAGCTAAATCTACCTCAGTTTTAATTTTTGCGTATTGCTGCTTTAAATCAACCATTTGTACGGGCTGCATACCATTCCTTTTTTTAGTCAAAACGGGCACAAACGTACTGCAAAAAAATGGTGTGAGCAAGCATATCCGAAACTGCGGCAGGGCGAAACCCGGGAACACACAACCATATGTAAATTATTTATCCTGTATATTCAACCCTGAACAGAAATGCGTTCCTGCCAGGAGCGTATGTTGTTGCTTAAAAAATAGCCAACAAATACACAATAAAACAGTCTATTTGCGCTATTTGACAATTCTGACGATAAAAACGACATTTGTTTTTTTTGAATTCAAACTATTACCGTGCACCTGTTTATTTATAATATCTTTTTGTTTTTATATTCTATTGGTATCCGTATTACTTCCCTGTGGAATCCCAAGGCCCGTTTATGGCTCAATGGCCGGAAGAATATCTGGGTTGAATTAGAGGAAATAGGGCGGCAAAAAGCAGGAAATCAACGCCCCAAGGCGAGGGGGCTGAAGTCGGAAGTCAGAAGTAAGAAGTTGGAGAACGGAGGTCAGAAATCAGAAGTCGGGAGTCTGAAGTCGGAAGTCGGAAGTAAGAAGTCGGAAGCCGAAACTCCGACACCAGAACCCGAAAATCTGAACCCGGAATCCGAAACTCCGAAACTGGCCTGGATGCATTGCTCTTCCCTGGGTGAATTTGAACAGGGCCGGCCGGTGCTGGAAGCCATCAAACAACAATACCCCAACACCAGGATCTTGTTAACATTCTTCTCTCCCAGCGGTTATACCGTGCGAAAAAACAGCTCCGGCGCCGATTATGTGATGTACCTGCCCATGGATTCAAAAGCCAATGTGCGTAAATTCCTGAACATTGTACAGCCCGATCTGGCGATCTGGATCAAATATGAATACTGGTTTTATTATTTAACTGAATTAAAGAAAAGACATATTCCCCTGATATTGGTTTCGGGTATTTTTCGAAAAGACCAGCCTTTCTTTAAATGGTATGGCCGGTTGCACTGGTACATGCTGGAAAGTTTTAATCACCTGTTTGTACAAACACAAAATTCAAAACAATTATTGGGCACTATTGGCTTTACGAACAATGTAAGCATCAGTGGGGATACCCGTTTTGACCGGGTAGTGCAGATAGCCGAACAATTTACACCAATTGACCCAATTGAATATTTTTGTGGTAACAACACTGTTATTGTAGCCGGAAGCACCTGGTCCGAAGACGAGGAGGAACTGGACCATTATGCCAATACCCATCCTGAAATAAAGTTCATTATTGCGCCCCATGAAATAAATGAAGAACACCTGAAAGAGATAGAGAAGTTATTTAAGCATAGTGTACGGTTCTCAAAATTATCAGTCCCCGGTAGTTCTCCGGTACCCGTTCCCAGGAACCGGCCACTGGAGTCAGAAAAACCAAAACCCAATACGCTGATCATCGACAATATTGGCATGTTATCTAAACTGTACAAATATGCTACTATTACGTATGTAGGTGGCGGATTTGGAGACGACGGCGTACACAATGTACTGGAAGCTGCGGTGTATGGTAAACCGGTTGTATTTGGGCCTGTATATGAAAAATACGTGGAAGCCGTTGAATTAGTAGAGGCAGGCGGGGCTCTTGTGATCAATACAGCCCTTGAACTGGAAGAAACGCTCAATGATTTACTGACAAATACCAACGCATACGAGGCTAGCTGTGAGGCAGCCCGTAATTATGTGTATAATAATAAGGGCGCTACAGAAAAGGTTATGCAATTTATTCAGGAGAACCGTCTTTTAACAAGCTGATAAAAATGGCGGGTGCTTTCCTTATTTTCATCCCAGCCCAGTTTAACTTTTAATTCTCTTTCGATCCAGTACTGAGCCTCGGGTAATATGCGGAAACCATTGATGGTTTTAATACTGCGTTCATACATCACTTCGTCGTTACGGAACAGTTCGCTGATAAACACAAACCGGTCGTTGATGCCAATAGCCCTACGCAGGTCACGAACAGGTGCATCGTTCAATACATGCGCTACTTCCTTAACTTCTTCTTTTAACTTTTCATTAAGGGATGCTTCCTTGGTAGCCATTACTTCATTCAATTCTTTTACTACCTGTTGATGGGCCAGTGTGGGAATTTCACGCAAGGGATCAAATCTATAGCCATTTTCGGTATGTCCGTTCTTTTCATGGTGGTGACCATTATTGCCATTAATATTTTTGTCCACATTGCCATTAACGACAGCCGGAGCCGGGGTATTTACAACAGCCTGGGTTTCCACCACAGCCGGCATAACCACCTCAGCAGGGATCTCCACCACATCGGGAACATCTTCCACCATGGGCATATTTACCACCGGCGGGGTGCTTATTTCCTCCACTACATGCCGGTTTTGGAAGCTATGACCATTAGCCGCCGGCATCACCACTGACACTTTAGATGAGCTTACAGTCCGGTGAGTGGACGTAGACATCTGTACCAATTCTGTTTCAATTAATTGGGTAGTGACTAATAGTTGAAACGGATCGGCGTTTTGTGCAAATTGTTCATTTAATTTGCCAATAAGTTGTGCTAAACGTTCCATAATAAGCGGGTACTTTTTTATGGTTAGAGTTAATTGATAAAGTTAACAATTATTGTACCCAATTCCGTTAAGATGTTTATAGAACCTAATATATCGGGTGAACGCCGCGGCAGTATTGAAGTAATTTGCGGGTCTATGTTTTCCGGAAAAACCGAAGAATTGATCCGGAGACTAAAACGGGCAAAGATCGCCAACCTGCGGGTAGAAATCTTTAAGCCTAAGATAGATGTGCGGTATGATGTTCAGAACATCGTTTCACACGACGAAAAAGCCATTCAGAGTACACCTATTGATAACTCTCAAACTATTTTATTATTGCACGGGGATGCAGATGTCATTGGCATTGACGAAGCCCAGTTCTTTGATGATCAGTTGCCGGATGTTTGCGACCAGCTGGCATTAAAAGGAATTCGGGTAATTGTAGCCGGTTTGGACATGGATTATACCGGTAAACCGTTTGGACAAATGCCGTTTATGCTTGCCAAAGCCGATTTTATTACCAAGTTGCACGCCATTTGTATGAAATGCGGGCAAATTGCCAATTATTCCTATCGTAAAAAACCGAATAATACGCAGGTACTGCTGGGCGAAAAAGACCTGTACGAACCCCGGTGCAGGAAATGTTATTATGAAAAGGCATAGAGGCAACAAGGCAGAGGAGTTTGTAAAATAAATAGTTAAAAAAGAAAATAATCAAGCAATTGAATCATATTCTGGCATTAATAAAAAAAGACCTGTTGCTTGAGATCAGGCAGCAATACACTTTTTATGGCATTGTACTATACGTAGCGTCTACCATATTTGTTTTATACCTGGCTATGGGCCAACCAGAAGAGAAAGTATGGAACGGGCTGTTTTGGATGATACAGTTATTTATTTGTGTGAATGCCGTAGCCAAAAGTTTTCTGCAGGAAAGCCAGGGGCGGATGTTATATTTTTATACCGTTGCCGGCGCCCGCGATTTTATGCTGTCCAAATTATTGTTCAATGCGGGGTTAATGATACTCATGAGCCTGGTAAGCCTGTTGTTATTTCAGTTTCTGATGGGCAATCCACTACAAAACCCTTTCCGGTTCGTAGGTTTTGTTTGTTTGGGCGGTTGTAGCCTGAGCCTGGTATTTACCTTCCTCGCCGCCATTGCCGCCCGGGCACGCCAGGGCGCTGCGCTAATGGCTATCCTTGGCTTTCCGTTAATTATTCCGCAGGTATTATTGCTGATGCGCATGTCGAACACTGCATTTGCCGATGTGATACAAGCCGGTTTGTTGCAAATAATATTCCTACTAATAGCGCTGGATATCCTGATTATTGTACTGGCTATTATATTGTTCCCGTTTTTGTGGAAGGACTGAAGCAAGTTACCGGTTATCAGTTACCCGGGGACCGGAAACCGGTAACAAAACTTATAGCCATGGCAACAATTCATCCACAATCCGCTTCAGGTAATCTATAAACCACCCGCTAATTACTTTCTTTTCCCCTAATTTTGCCCCACCTATTTCGGATTATTGGGTTCATCGATCGCTTTCAGGTACCAATAATCATTCAACAAACTACAGGACTCTATGCGCCAGTACTGGTGGAAAATACTGAGTATTATACTACTGATCTATACTTTTATTGCAGGTCTTTTAATTCCGCTTCCGTATAAAACTGCCTATGAAGACAGTAACCTGTACGAAAGTATGCGCAACTTCTTCTTTCATGTACCCATGTGGTTCAGCCAGCTGGTATTAATTACCGTTTCTCTGGTGTATTCTATTAAATACCTGCGCAAGCCCGATCCTGTTTACGACATTTACGCCGCAGAATTTGCCCGTACCGGAACGGTACTGGGTTGCCTGGGATTGATCACAGGCGCTATATGGGCCACTTATACATGGGGTGCAGGCTGGAGCAACGATCCCAAACAAATTGGCGCCGCCATCGCCCTTCTTATATATGTCGCTTATTTTGTTTTGCGTAATTCCATGCCCGATATAGATAAAAGAGGCCGGGTAGCGGCTGTTTATAACATATTCGCATATTTTATTTATATCCCCATGATCATGATCTTACCGCGTCTTACAGAGTCTTTGCATCCCGGCGGTAAAGGATCAGAGGGAAATCCCGGCCTGGGTGGCAGCAGCCTCGATGCAACGATGCGTCTCGTATTCTGGCCCGGCGTATTGGGTTGGACCCTTTTAGCCACCTGGATCTCCACCCTTCGGCTACGCGTTCGATTACTGGAAGAGAAAAAACATATCGCTTAATTTTTAGTATGAAGCAACTAATTGTAACCCTGATCGTTTTATTTGTCCAATTAATGGCCAATGCCCAGGACACTGTGCGCAATGTTGAAAGAACACCTACCGGTTTATATGCCGGAAACAAGATCTATGTAGTGCTGGTGGTTGCCGTAACTATTCTGGTTGGTTTGTTGTTGTACGTGATACGGCTTGATAGAAAAATCTCAAAACTCGAGAAACAAAGCTCTTAATGTGAATGGTCAATGGTGAATGGTGAGTATGAATTGCTGATTGCACAGCACCCTAACCATTTGCAAACTGTATCTATGAACGAGGCGATAATACATGGTTAGAACCAGGCTATATTCCCTTCTGCCATTAACTATCAGCTCTCAGCTTGCTATATACTGCTCAATACATAAACAAAAACAGCTTAGTCATGTCAGATTACAGTTTTTTTGGCGCGGTGGAAAAGAGCTTCGATAAAGCCGCCCAATTCACCACCTGGGATCCGGGTATCCTGGAACAGATCAAACAATGCAATGCCGTATACCGCATGCATTTTCCGGTTAAGATCGGCGATAAGATAGAAGTTATCAAAGCTTATCGCGTACAGCACTCACATCACAAACTGCCCTGCAAAGGCGGTATTCGTTTTGCCCTTTCCGTAAACCTCGATGAAGTAATGGCCCTCGCCGCCCTGATGACCTACAAATGTGCCATTGTAAACGTTCCGTTTGCAGGCGCCAAAGGCGGTATCACCATCGATCCTAAAAAGTATACGGCCTATGAACTGGAAAAAATTACCAGGCGCTATACATCAGAACTAATCAAGAAAAATTTCATTGGACCTGGCATTGATGTACCCGCACCCGACTATGGTACCGGCGAACGGGAAATGGCATGGATCGTGGATACCTATA
>DASUVL010000058.1:0-10134 GCA_036379015.1 Niastella sp. | reverse complement strand
AGCAGGCCTACATACGTAGCCGACATATTATACCGCGACCCATCGAACCCAAAACTACCGGGGTTCATTGGGTAATCGTTGGTGGGATGCACGAAAATGAACTGCAGGTTATCGCTGGCATCTTCCATCACCGGGTATTTTGTTTTGTTGGAAAGAATAGTAGCAAACTGCTGTTTCACATTGAGGTCTGCATCATCGATTCTTTTACTTAAGTGTATCAGCAAACGCAAACGGTAGGTATTTACCAGCTTTTGCCAATTGGCCAATTCATTCTTATAATAGAAATCTCCTTTGAGCGTAGCATCGCCGGCAGCTATTAATTGGGCGATCTCGTTATTGGCGCTATCCAGCCACAGTAATGACTGCTGGAATATTTTCTTTTGAGAATCATAAACTGGTGTGAGATTATTTAATCCCTGCAACGCTTCGGTCATGGGCAAGTCGCCCATAGACAGGCTCATTTTCGTAAGGAAATACGCTTTAAAGAATTTCGCCAGCGCTGCATAAGGATTCAATGCAGCGGCGCCACTTTTGGCCGCCTCTTCCTCCATTTTTACCACATTCTTTAAAGTAGTATAATTATTATCACCCGCTCCGAAGTCGTACCGGTTATTGCCATAATAATCGTAGTTAATGCAATAATACTGGCACCAGCGTTCCTTCATGGTGGATGGCGCATCATACATGTTAAATAATATACCGTTCAGCAGTAAAGAAGCCTGTACCGATGAAGGCTTGTTCTCATTGGTGTTCATGTCGTTAAACGACTTGGTGCAACTGGTGGCAGTGAGCATAACAACGGCTGCCAGTACAGGGATATATTGGGTAATTTTCATTAGTGCTTTTTTTAGTTGATCGTATTAAAACACAATATTCAGATTCACTCCATAACGGCGGGTTGTAGGCGATTGCAGACCGGTAGAACCGAGGGCATAATTGTATTGATCCAGGTCTACATCCTTAAACCGTTTGTCTTTATAGAAATAGATCAGGTTACGCCCAATGAGCGAAATGCTGGCGCGGCTGATGAATGATTTCTTCAATATGGTCGTTGGCAGGTCATATGTAATGGTAACTTCCCGCAGCTTGGCAAAAGTCTTGCTCATCAGGTTGGCTTCATCAATGCCATAAAACTTACTTACATAATCCTGCACATGGGAGGTTGTTTTATTAGACGTAAACTGCAGGTCTTTATAATTGATGATATTGCCATCGTTGTCGTAATTGACGGGAACCCCATTCGAAACAACCATTCCCTCTCCTACATACACGCCTGCAAAGTTTTTATCACCGGCATGGTCGTTGTCTGCTTTTCTGGCAACGCCCAGTGCACCCTGCACCGTTTCAATATTACGGCCGCCGCGCATGGTCTTGTTATGTAAGTAATCGGTTGTGATGCCGCCTACACTTCCATCAAACTGGAAACCGAGTGTAATGCCTTTGTAACCGATCTTGTTATAAATACTCCATTGATAATCGGCATTCAGATAACCCAGGAACTGATTTACCGGGTTGGCCAGTGGTTTGCCGGCATCGTCATGAACGATTTTTCCGTCGGTGGTCTTTACAAATGCGCTGGTATATAATTTATCTACACGGTCACCTGTTTTAAAATTAGTGTTATAAGTTGTTTGCCCGGGTGGCAGTTCCTTGTATTTATCCTGGAAAGTTGACCAGTTGATCATTACATCCCAGAAAAGTCCATTGGGCATTCTGAGTGGTGAACCAGTAAGAGCTACTTCATACCCTGTCTTCTTTGTTACTAAAGCATTGAGATAATAATAACTGTAACCGGTGGCGGTTGATATCGGGTTGGCCAGGATGCGCGGACCATCTACATATTGAAAAGCGGTAGCGCTTATACCCAACCGGTTATGCAGCAACCGCATATCAATCCCTTCTTCATAATTCACCCGGTTGAATGTTTTGATATTGGGATCGTACAGGTTATCAGTATAGACAGCTGCTGTTTGATTGTTATATAGTTTACCGGTTGAATACGCTGTTGCCAGGGAATAATCGGGTCCTCCATAGGGTGATAGATAATTATTGCCATAGTCGAGCGGGTAATCGTACAATGAGTTACCAGTTGGGGTATTGTTGAAAGCCGAAATGGTGGAGAAGGGCGCCATGCCAACGGTTGATGAAGTGGCGTCGCCATGTACCACGGCATATGAGCCTCTTACTTTCAGCAATGAGATCGCGGCCGGCAGCTGTACATAATCTGACAACACAGACGATACAGAAACAGCCGGATAGAAATAACTGTTGTGCGCTTTTGGTAAAGCAGATGATTTATCAACGCGGCCAGTAACAGAAATAGTAGCATATCTATCCACCGAGGCATCGAGTGAATAATAAGCGCTGAATACACGCATATCCGAGGCAAAGCTGTTGGCCTGTACCGGATTGAGTGAGTTGCTGAAACTGTATACGCCCGGTACGTTCAGGTAGTCGGTTGACGTAAAATTTGAATTATAGACGAATGACCTGATGTTACCTCCTACCAAACCGGCCAGGTTCAGGAATTTGTGGACATTATAGTTATAGGCCAGCTGTATTTCGGTATTGTTCTCAAACAGGTTCCGATGGTCTTCCCGGTAATCGCCCAACGCGCCTTCCCGGCCATACGGGTGTGCCGAGAAGGGCATTTTCTCCGTACGCAACAAACCATAGGTAGTTGCCTGGGTACGGGCTGTTACGTTCAGGTTATTATTGATCTTGTAGTTGGCAGATATATAGCCATACAGATCGTTCTTATAATGTGCGCGCAACCATTTTTTTACCATAAACCAGGGGTTGTGATAACGCTGGTATTCGGCGAATACTGACTGTGTACCTATTTTGGAAGGATTCCAGATCGCTTTTATATCTGGCGCATCCACATCCCAGTCGGCGCCGGTCCAGATGCCCACATTATATATCAAACTATTGGGACCATAATCTACATCGGGAAAATTGGGGGTGTATTGCCGGTTGTAATTCAGGTTGGCTTCTATCTTTAATTTAGAAGTAGGATTGAATGCACCATACATGTTGAAGTTGGTTATATTCAAATCCATATTGGGGATAAAGCTTTGCTGGTAAGAATGCGATAGGGAGAAACGCAGGCTATAATTCTCACCGGTAGCATTCAGCGCAATATTGTTGGTTGATTGGAAACCGGTACGCAGGAACCG
This sequence comes from Niastella sp., assembly GCA_036379015.1. Taxonomy (GTDB): domain Bacteria; phylum Bacteroidota; class Bacteroidia; order Chitinophagales; family Chitinophagaceae; genus Niastella. The sequence continues at coordinate 6,955 of DASUVL010000058.1, read as the reverse complement.
GCCGAGGTTGTTTTTTCCCCGGGCTACCCAGGGTGTGGGTTTTATATGACCGCTAAAGTCCTGGTCGTGACCACCGGGATAAGTAGTTACATAGGTTTGCGCAGCATCATATACACCATCATATTGCGGTATCAATTGTCCTTCAAAACGAGGACCCCATACATCATAGTCATTATCATTTTTTCCACCGCCTTTACCATCGCCAAAAGCGTAGGTTGCATTGGCGCCTGGTCCGTATTCATCCTGCACCCGTGGAAAAGCCAGGAAACCTTTATCGATGGAATTGGTTGAATTGAATTCCACCGTAAATCCTTTTCTGGCTTTATTACCCTTTTTTGTGGTGATCAATATGGCGCCATACTGTGCGCGGCTGCCATACAACGCAGCTGCGGCCGGGCCTTTAAGAACGGTATACGTTTCTATATCATCGGGACTTATGTTCCAGGTATCGGTGCTGATAGGAATACCATCTACCACATATAAAGTAATTTCATTGCCACGTAATAATACCGTGGGCTTGCGTAACATTTCAGCCGAAGGGCCTACCGATAAACCGGCCACTTTACCGGTTAGGCCGGTAATAGGGTTTTGATCGCGGGCTTTTACCAGTTCCTCCCCTTTTACTTCCTGTATGGCATACCCGATCTTTTTGATCTCTTTTTTTACACCAAGCGCTGTTACCACTACTTCACTCAATCCCTTCGACAATTCGTTCAGAGATATTGTTATATGGTCGTCACTGCTTACTGTTATCTCTTTCATTTCAAACCCAACGCCGCTACACACCAGCACATTGCCTTCGGTAGCCTGGATGACAAAGCTGCCTTCTGAATTACTGGATGTACCGGTTGACGTTCCTTTTATAAGCACTGAAATGCCGGCAAGCGGTTGGTTATCTCTGGCAGATACCACTTTTCCCGAAATTGATCGTTGTGCCTGTACTAAGAATGGAAATACGAGTAACCACAAAAAAGTCGTGGCTTTTTGGGTAATGTGTAGCCCCATAAATCAGTTTTTTTGGATGAGAAGAGCAGATTTTCTACATCCACGAAATTATCGTGGCACTGTAAAGCCACCGTTAGGGCAATTTTATGAAAACATTAATTGTATAGGAAGGCTAAACTAAAGTATAGTATTGATAAATACTACATATAGACATTTGTGGGGAGTTCATAAGTTAATAAGTTGACAGGTTAATAAGGAGGCCCCCCTTACAGGTCTGCGCCTAATCAGAAAAAATAAACAACCAGCAGGGAGGCATCGGTAGTACCGATGTTGCGCAACCGGTGGCGGGTCCGGCCATCGAAGAATAACGTATCACCGGATTCCAGGGTAAACTTTTCTTTTTCGATCTCATATTCGATCTTTCCTTTTAATACGTGTTTGCATTCAAAGGCATCTGTGCGGATCATCTGTTTTCGCCCGGCGCCTTTTTTTAATTCGAGCAATACAAAATCAACTGCCTGGGCCATAACGCTTTTTGTAAGAATGCGTTTATACGAAAGCCCTTTTACCGGTTCCTTCTCAAAAGCTTTTTCTTCCCCTTTACGTATTATTAATACATGACCATTGGTGAAATGCTCATGCATATCATCAAAAAATGACTTTATATCTTCATTAAGGCCATGAATTAAATTAAACAGTACCGGTAAGGAGGGAACAGTCCGGTTGTTTTCGATTTGGGAAATAAGACCTTTTGTAACGCCTGCCCTGTTGGCAAGCTCTTCGAGCGTAATGTTCTTTTCAGATCGTTTTGATTTGATGTTCTGCCCGATCAGGAGTATTAAATCTTCGTGCATAGCAGGCAAGTTAGTTGAAATGTTGAAAAGTTAACTTGTTAACACGTTAACTTTTCAACTTGTTAACTGCCACTTATAACTTTATTACCGCCAGTACGGGATAGTGATCAGATGGGAATTTACCATGATAGTGGTCTGATAAGATACCCCATTTTTGAGCAACGAACGGCGCAGTGACAAATATGTGATCTATTATTTCTGTGCGTTGTAATGAGGTGCCAAAACTATTAAATGATCCATTGTTGGCATAGGGATTAGCCACCTGTTTGTAGGTATCTTTCAACCAGCCTGAATTACTGAGGCTTTGATACCATTCACTATCGTGACCGCCATTCAGATCGCCTGTAAACACAGCCGGTTCGTTACCTGCTATTTCTTTTATCTTTTTCAGGATGAGCATACTGCTTTCGCGGCGTGCCTGTACTCCCTGGTGATCATAATGCACATTAAAAAAGTAAAACTTCTTTTTTGTTTTTTTATCCTGCAATTGCACCCATGAACAAATGCGGTTCAGGTGGGCATCCCAACCAGGTCCTGGTTTTTCGGGCGTAGTCGACAGCCAGAAGTCGCCGTTCTTCAGCACATTGAATTTTGCCGTTTTGACAAAGATGGCGGAAAATTCGCCTTTGGCTTTTCCATCATCACGGCCGATGCCATACCAGGTATACTCAGGCAATGCATTTTTTATATCATCGAGCTGGTTTCGCAACCCTTCCTGGGTACCCAGTACATCGAATTCGTGAAACCTGATCAATGAGGCTACAACCGGTGCGCGGTTCACCCATAGGTTGCCGGTATCGCGGGGATTGTCGTAGCGTATGTTAAATGTGCCAACAATAAGGGACTGGCTGCGTACGATGGCCATGCAAAAAAACGCAATTGCTAAAAACGTAATTTTCTTTATTACCATATTACCAATGTTATTAGAGACGAAGATAAGACATGATAACCGTGCCACGGTCCTGAGGGGAAACCGTGACACGGTTGTGTATTACTATTTCCACAATTCATTTTGACCCAGTGCCGGGTTTATATCGAGCGCAGCCTGGGGTATTGGATATAAATATTTTTTATCGTCCCCAACGTTCCCCCATACCCGGGGAATATTTTGAAGCCAGGTGAGCTCGCCATACGTATCATTCGACAGGCGTTGTGGGTTAACCTTGTCGTTCAACATGGCATTTACATTTACATAAGTTACCCCTTTTTCCTGTGATGCAGGCAGAGGTGGTGTTTTATAAAAACACACATCGTTTTTGCCATCGCCGTTCAGGTCCATTGGCACATCCAACGCTGGTACATACAACCCATTCCAGGGCATCGTCACCAATTCGCCTCTATGCCATCTTACCAGGTCATAAAAACGAAGTCCTTCCCAGGCCAGTTCAATACTTCTTTCGCGGCGTATTTCCAGTAACACGGGATCACTGATGTTGGGGAAATAGGTGCTTCGCAGGTAAGGGTCTACGACAGCAGGCAAGCTGGTAAGACCGCCGGTGATACCGGCACGGTTTCGCAAGGCGCCGATCGTCTTTGTCCAGTCGGTATTGGAAATAGTGCCCAGTTCGGCAACTGCTTCGGCATAATTCAGCAACACTTCGGCATACCTGATAATGGAAATAGAATTGTCGTTGCGGGTGCCGCCATCGTAATACGTATCGTCGAGGCACCATTTAATAGGCTGATAGCCGGTATAGGTATACGAGAAAACCGGTGGTGCAGCATCAGCAGCGCCGCTGTTGATGCGTTTGTAATCGCCCATTCGAATGGTTTGTTGTAACCGACCGTCCCGGTTCTGTACTTCCTGTACAAAGGGCATGGTTTGATAGCCCGCTGTATTGGTAAATGGCGTACCGTCGATCTTCAGATACGTATTTACAAAGGTTCTGGTAAAGCTCAGGCGGGCGCCGTAGGTAGCGCTGGTCCAGTACCAGTTGGCATCATTCAAAACATTTAAGGTAGCATCGCAAACATTACTCAGGATCACTTCGGAAGTAACCGGCGCTTTGCTGATGAATAACTGCCGGTAGGAAGCAGTAGCTCCACCGTTCGTGTTTATACTGAAGCCGCCTTCATCCATCACTTTTTTGGCAGCGGTGGCGGCTTCCGAGAGCCATTTATTGGCAGTAGATTCCAAACCGGGTGCCAGCAGCGTTTTGTGGTATCTTCTAAAAGTTCCTTCAAACAAACATACACGCGATTTGAAGGCATAGGCCACATATTTGGTGATCAGGCTGCGGGTAGGATCGGTAGTGGTAATATTGGCGCAGGCAAAGTTCAGGTCTTCCAGCACTGAGTCCATTACCAGCGCCCGGGAATCGCGGGGCTTGTACAGATCGGGATCATCAATGGTCATGGCTTTATTGTACCAGGGAACATCACCGAAACGCTTTACTTTATCGAGGTAGAACCAGGCCCTGAAAAAACGGGCAATAGCGATATAATTCGTCTTTACTGTATCAGGCACTAACGGACTGTTGCAATTTTCAATAAAGTAATTAATGTTACGCAGGTTGTTCCAATCCCACCCGGTGCTTTGTACCGGGCCAAACCCATTTGAAGTTAGTAATTCAGGTACGCCTGACCGGGCGCCGAAATCGCTCATTTCATCGCCGCGGATAACATCATTTGCGCTGGGAAGAATGTTATAGAATGAATTGGCATATAAAGCGACTCCTTTTTCGCTGCCGAATACCGCTATTTTGGTAGCGCTTGATTCCGGCTCCTGATCGAGTTTTTTGCAACTGGCGATGGTAAAGACTGCCAATGTGCTGAACCAAAGAATATATTTCATAGTAATAATATTTGTGGTGATATAGTGAGCTTACTGGTCAATGATGATTTTTGTCCTTCGGACTTCCATTCACCATTCACCATGATCATTCACAATTAAAACGTCATTGATAATCCAAACGTCACGGTTTTTAAGATCGGGTAATTGTTTCCGTTGCCACTGTTATTGTTGTTGGGATCGGTGCTGGTGGCAGCAGGCGGATTAGTGATCATATCTGACCGGCGGATATTTTCAACGTCCAGGTCTTTGGTGATGCGGTAGAACGGTGTCCAACTCCACAGATTTTCCCCCGACACGTAGATCCGTGCATTGCTCATTTTTATTTTCTGGATCAGGTGGCCAGGCAGGTTGTAACCTACCTGTATATTCTTCAACCGGATATATGCTACGTTTTGCAGGTACTTTGTTTGTGGGACATATAATTCGCGATTGGCACCCTGTGCAGTATAACCCCGTAGCCTGGGGAAATAAGCATTCGGATTGTCTGCTGACCATATGTTTCCGACATGCGATTTGGGAAGTTTGTTATATGGGCGGTTGTACATTCCCCAGAATACATCTGATTCAGCGCCGGGCCACCAATCCTGTTTCAACACGCCCTGAAAAAAGGCAGACACAAAAAAGCCATTCCAGCCGGCATCCAATGCAACGCCAAAGGAATAACGGGGCAATGCATTACCTATTACCCGCACGTCACCACTGCTATCAACCCGGTTGCCACCATTGTTTACCACGCCATCATTGTTTACATCTTTGAACTTCACATCACCGGGCAATACATTCAAGACATTGCCGCTGTTCGAAGCTTTAATAAGCGTTTGTTTATTGGCTTCGCCGATGTTTTCCTTGGTGAAGAAACCATCTGTGGTATAACCCCAGATCTCACCCACCCGTTGTCCTTTATAGAAATCAGTTAACAACTTCGTAGGATTATTATAGCGGGTAACCTTCGACGTGTAGTCACCCAGCACTACTTTCACTCCATAGGTAAACGGTTTTCCAGCCACCGCAAGTTTATCGCGCCAGTTAACAGATAATTCCCAACCGGTCGTTTTCATATCGGCATAGTTGCCTTTGGGTATACTGTCGCCAAATACGCCTGGTAAGGTTTTCCCTACCGTAAACATATCTGTGGTATTACGTACATAATAATCACCTGTGATCAACAACCGGTTCCCCAACAGGGCCATGTCAACACCAACGTCAGTGGTGGTAGCCGTTTCCCAGGTAAGTCCATCGGGTAATATGTTCGGTTTGGTGGTGTATTGTGGTCTTACGCCCCCAAGCATTCTTGTTGATTGTGTAATATTGAATTGTTCCTGGAATGCATAGGAATTGATATTTCCATTTCCAAGAGAACCATAAGAACCCCTGATCTTTACATCGGAAATAATGGTGCGGGGTACATTCCAGAATGCTTCATTCGATAAACGCCAGCCTGCAGATACAGAGGGGAAAAATGCATACCGTTCATTAGTAGGGAATTTTGAGGACCCATCGTAGCGGCCATTCACTTCAACCAGGTAACGGTCTTTGAAACCATAGTTAAGTCTGAAAAAACCACCGGCAATATCCCATTGCTCCCAACCACCTACTGTGGTGATAGATTGTCCCAGGGCCAGGTTAATGTTGCGGGCATCTTCGTAGATCAGTCCATTACGCAAGGTGCTTACGCGTCTGGTGGTTGATTGCTCAAAGTTAAAACCAGCCATGGCCTTGATAGCATGGATATTATTTAAGCGTGTTTCATACTCGCTATACAGGTTGGTGGCTATATACTGCGTTTGGCGGAACATATTCTGCAGATCGTTCGTGTTGGCGCCAACATATTGTTTCACGCCGGGTTTAAGGCTGTACGGAACCGGTACACGGATTTGCGTGGTGCTACTATCCATGTTCAGGATGGTGAAATCGCCTCTTATCTTTAATTTATCTTTCAGGAAAGATGCAGTAAATGCGGTTGTATTTTTAAAGATCCGTTTGTCGATATCGATACCATTCTTGCCGTATGCGAAATCTCCTACTGTATAAGCAGCAGAATAAGACAAATTACCATCGGGGTTATACAAAGGCGCCATCATATGGCCTTCATCGGCTATGTTACGCCAGATACCACCACCCTCGCCCACATTCACCGGGTTGTGGTATAACATATTCGAATAATCAGTATTGTTATCAATGCGTAGCCAGGGCAATACCTGCATAGATCCTTTTGCCCGGATATTGTAAATGCGGTAATCATCGGAGTTGAAGCGGAATATACCTTCCTGTCCGTAATAGCGGCCGGTAACATAAAAGCTGGCCTTGTCCGTGCTTCCTGTAAATGACAGGTTATGCTCCGTAGCGCTGTTATGCTTCTTGT
>DASUVL010000057.1:0-8794 GCA_036379015.1 Niastella sp. | reverse complement strand
ATGATAGGGGTAAGGCATGAGAATGCCCTACATCCATTTTTTTTCATAACTTAGTTTTGAATAGTTAAAGGATGAGAATTTCTCTACACAAGAAGGTTGTCGGAATTTAACTTCAACGGGGAATGCGTCAACATTCTCCGTTTTCGTTTTACGAAGTCGTCAGGTTACTCTTTTCATTGCAAATCGTTTTGGTTACTCAATCGTTAATACATCGTATTTATACAGTACTCGTACTTTACCAAATGGTGACCTGGGCGCCTTTAATGTCATAATGAAAGCCGCGGGAAATGCTTAGCGCTTCCATTACATCAGCCAGTGATTTATTCTCAAAAACACCGGTAAAATGCAGGCCTTTCAGGGATTCGTTCTTTAACAGGATGGTTACGTTATACCACCGTTCCAATTCGGGCAGCATACGATCGAATGACTCGTTCTCGAAGGCCAGTTTATTTTTAACCCACATAGTTTCATAGTGGTCAGAAGTATCTTCTTTATAAGGTCGTATTTTACTCAGCGTCATCATAGGTTCGTCGGTTTTGACGGCGACGCTGTCGACCGGCGCGGTTTTGTTGTTGACAACAGTAGCTTCATCATTCTTAACGATCAGCTTTTCATCCGGTTTCAACACTATTTTTTTATCAGGGTTATTGTGCAGTATTACTTCCACAGAACCCCGTATCAGTGCGGTTTCTATTGTTTTTTCTCCGGGATAAGAACGAACGTTAAATGCTGTACCTAATACTTTTATATCAATGGAACTGGTATGAATGATAAAAGGAATTCTTTGTCCGGTTTCAGCCGATGTAGCGTGTGCTACATCAAAATACGCTTCGCCGGTAAGGGTTACTTCACGGGTGTTTCCTAAAAAATGTTGACCATAGGTTAACTTACTATCTGCATTCAGCCAAACCTGCGTACCATCGGGCAACTCTACTTTTGACTTTGAACCAGGGCGGGTGCTGATGGTATTACTGGCAATCGTATTGTCTTCTTTTTTTACTGTTGGTGAGAAGATCAGGAAAAAAACCAGCACCGATGCGGCTACCCCTGTGGCCAGCCAAAGCCAACGCACCCGGCTGCGTTGCGGTACCTGCTCCAGATCTGCAGAACCATTTTCATTTCCTTCTGTTTCGAACAGCAAAGCAGGCTGCGCCAAATGATTACTGAAGCGTTGCAGGTGTTTATCATAATGATTGGTAGTAACAGGTAATGATTGTTGTCTGCTATGCCAGATATTACGCATGATCTCTGTCCGCATTCCCAATTCAGGATATTGCTTCAACAGGGAGTTTAATTCTTCCAGTTCTTCAGGGGTGGCTTCGCCTGAAAGCTGTACACTTAACAGATACCAGACTCTTTCTTCGTTCATAATGATAGGCTGTATATGCTAAGACAAGGCGAGGGAGAGAAATGTACCAAAGGGAAGGAAAAAATATTGAATATCGAATATTGAATGTAAAATGTAGAAGTAAAATACAAACCCTGCAACTTAAAACCTGAAACCTGTAACACATTACTTCTTACCCCCTATTTGATATGTTCTACTTATATAGGCTGGCAAGGCTTCGGCGATCTTGCGGGTAGCGATGGCCACCTGGTTGCGAACGGTTAATACAGAAATGTGCAGGATATCAGCCACTTCCTTATAGCGCATGCCATCTTCCTTTACCATTTGAAAAATGAGCCGGCATTGTGGTGGCAATTGTTTGATGCTTTGCTGAATTGTATTGATGATGTCAGCAGAAATGCACAGTTCTTCCGGATTATCGAGACTGATAACGGCTGTGATATCTATTTCGTCGAGACTGGCAACGGGATTTTTAAAATGGCGGGTAATATAGTTAAGACAAAAGTTCTTGGCGATCTGATACAGATATACTTTCAGGTTTTCTATTTCCGGCAGTTTGTTCCTGATCTGCCATAATTTGATAAACACATCAGAAACAATTTCTTCTGCGGCTTCAGATGATTTGACAAAGGAAAAGCAAAAACGATGCAGATTAGGAAAGAACAGGTCATACAAAGCATGATAGGCCTGCATATCCTCATACAAAGCAATACGCTCTTTGAGCGACCTGATATGATTGGGATCATTCAAATGGCAAGTTCTGGTTTTATACGTAATTGTAATTTCAGCTAAAAAAACAACACCAGCAAAATTTTGCTGATTGTTTTTTAATCGTTATCGATAAAGAGTCAAATATACAGTTGTAGGCTATTATAATAAGAGATCGCCTAAATAAGGAACAAACTCAGGAAGTGCATTAATAATCTTATCATTTATATGCGTTGTATTCATCTCTTTGGTTTTATAAGGTCATCCTTTAAATAATCTTCAATATATTTTTTGACCGAGTATGCAGTTCCTGTAACATGAACTTTGCCAGTTCTTTTATCAATAATTATAGGTGCATTTCCAACCGCTGCATCCAGGTAGTTGCCATTCTCTATATACGCTTTGGTTTGATAGTAAAAAACCCAACCTAACTCAAATTCAATTGTTTTCTCCAACTGTAAAAGCAAGGTGTGTTTACTAATCACTGGTATTTCCCTAACATAAGTGCTTGCAATATTTATTGCTTGATCCTTAGTAATCATGTTATTTATGTGTTGTATTAATGAACCATAATTCAGTAAAGCCACCATCATTCATCAAATTCCCTTGTTTTCATTAAAATCCAAGGATCCAAGACCGCAATTTCCCAATAAATTCAAAAATTAATTATTCTTTTAGCTTTGCTTATCTTTCCGATCGTATTTTTGACAGTTTACTCATTTATTATGAAGAAAGTACTTTATGCAGCTATTGTAACTTTTGTCACGCTCGCTGCCTGTAACGAAGCCGGTACAGCTACCCCCGACGCTACCAATACGAACGTAGCCGTGGCGCCGCCGCCTATTCAATACGCTGTAGTTAATAAATTCCCTCACGATACATCTTATTTCACCGAAGGCCTCGAATTCTATAAAGGCCAGCTTTTTGAAAGCTCGGGCGGAAATGCCGATGAAAGCCCCTACCCTTCTGAACTGGGCATCAGCGATCTGAAAACGGGTAAAGTTGAAACAAAGGTGAAACTCGATAAATCGAAACACTTTGGGGAAGGCATTACTTTTTTTAACGATAAACTGTACCAGCTCACCTGGACCAGCCAGGTAGGTTTTGTATATGACGCCAATACATTTAAAAAAATAAGTGAATTCAAACTTCCTTCTAAAGAAGGCTGGGGTTTAACGCATGATTCAGCCCACCTGATCATGAGTGATGGCAGCAGCAACCTGTATTACCTCACCCCCGATTCGCTCAAATTGTTAAATATCCTTCGGGTAACCGACAACAATGGTCCGGTACCCAATATCAACGAGCTGGAATATATCAACGGGTACATTTATGCCAACCAGTGGGAAACGTCTTATATTCTGAAGATAGACCCTGCAACGGGTAAGATCGTTGGCCGGCTCGACCTGGAAACGCTGCAAAAAGAAGCGTCCTCGCTGCGTCCTGGTGCTGATGTTTTAAATGGTATTGCCTACGACAGCGCCACCGGCAAACTGCTTGTTACCGGAAAAAGATGGCCGTATGTGTATGAAATAAAGCTGCAGTAATTACGCAGAACGCGGAACGCAAAATGCTTAATGCTTAACGCTCAACGCAGAACGCGGAACGCTTAACGCCGAATACAATATACAATAGGTAACCTGTATTTGCTTGAAGCTTGTAGCTGTATTCCTTACTTCCCGATCACATAAATGAGTGAGCTGCATTGTTCTTTATGAAAGAGCGTATTCAGGTTGGACAAAGAGCCCATAATGCCTCCTTTCAATACGCTTTCTTTGCCGGTTTTGTATTTTTCACTTAACATGCTCACATAAAAACTGTCGAACCACATAGGTTTTATCGTTCTCAGTGTCATGCCATGCTTTTCGAGTAATACGCGCATAGATTCCGGCGAGAAGTGATATAAATGACGGGGTACATCATATGCCGCCCAATGTTCTTTGTATTTGGTAGCGTCATAACTGGTAAAGTTGGGAACTGCTATGAATAATGTGCCCTGCGGACGTAACAATTGTTTCAACCGCTCCATATATTCATTCAGCTGGTGTACATGTTCCAGTACATGCCACATAGTTATGATATCAAAATCGCCTAATGTGTTATCAAAAAATTTATCGGGGGGATATACAAATAAACCATACTGTTTAACGGCTTTGTCACGGGCTGTTTCACTGGGTTCAACTCCTTCTACCAACCAGCCATGTTGCCGCATATGATCCATAAATGAACCAATACCACAGCCTACGTCGAGTAAACGGGGCATGCTTTCGGCATTGCAATACGACTGTACCAGTTTTCTTTTATTTTTCAAACTACGTTCACGCACCCGAAGGTATAACCTGTTCACCAGTCCTTTACTGGTATTGCTGTGAGAAATATAGTTTTCCGACTTATAATAAGCAGCTATATCATCCTGTTGGGGTATGTCCTGTGTAAACCGTAAGGTACAACGCCCGCATTCCCAAATATCAAATGTTTTTTGCGAAACTGTATAATCTTTTGATGCCAAAACACGACGAATGTCCGAGGAATCGCAGGCAGGGCATGTAGTATAATGTATAATATGTGATGACATCAGGTATTTATGACCCGCAAAGAAAAGAAAAATCGGTTTGTTTTAAGAAAAATATCAGGGCGCTGCATTGATCGGTTGGTGATTTCCCGCAGCGGAGGTTACAAAACCACTTTTATACACCCTGAAAAATATTACGCTTAACGCAATGGCGGCTATAACCAATGCAAAGATCCACCAACCCCTTTTTTTGGGAGGCTCCTCATAAAAATCGGGGCCCTGTTCTTCGCCAGGTATAACATTATTCTCTGATTCTCCTGTTCCATTATCGGTATTAGAGATCTTCCTGGTCACTTCCTGGTCACCCACCAGCATGGTATGTTGTGTGTGGGTATGAATAACGCGATTAGCCGGCGTAGGCTCCTGGAGACTGGGAATACGCCCGGCCGATTCAAATATTATTTCTCCTGATATATCTTTCTTTAATGATCCTATTCCGGCCCATTCCACCTCCTGCCCTTCGCGCAATTTACTGCGCAATTCATAGGCCCATTCATTATACCACTTAATAGCTTCGTAATCGGCTATGTTCTGTTGTTTAGCCAGATAGGTGAAAAAATCTTTATCCGGAGCGTCAAAATATTTATCGAAACGGAAATGATAATCAGGTGGCAGAATACGACGATTCACAAAATCAGTTTGCGCCGGGATGCGCTCAATATACATTGACCCCAAACCCGGGATACTGATGCTCTTATGTTGAAGCAGATAACTTACCAGCACATTATTCATATTTTTCCCTAGTTTACTCTGCAAAGAACAAAAATTTTCCGGTATTGAAAACAGAAAAGGCCTAAAACCTTTATCCACTTTATCAATGCTAAACGCAAAACGCCCAACGCCTAACGCAAAATACACATTTAGTGACCTTGGCGTTACGCTTTAAGCGTTCTGCATTATGCTCTATTTCGTATTAAATGAATAAGTTATACCACCCAGTATACTAAAACCAAAAACTTCATATTGGTTCCAGCGCTGGTATTTATCATTTAACAAATTATTAAGCTGTACCCACAGATTAAAGTTTTTAGTAATCCGGAATTCTGCACCTGCATTCAGGTCAAATGCATTATCCCCTTTAAAGCTGTCGCCGTTTTTGGTAAGGTACTTGGGCTTTGTCCATGTCCACAGTTCGCTGTAGAAAAACAGGTCTTTTACCAACTGCCAGCGAATGGCAGCATTCAGTTCAATGGGGATCAGTCCATAGGCATCTGCTTCCCGCTCCAGGTTGAAATAATTATTGAGTGTCAATCCGGCCGTTGCACTGAACTGCTCGCCGATGGTATACCCTACTTCACTATGCAATTGCAGGTCATTCATCTTGGGTTCATACCGTATCTGGAAGGTATTGCCATAAATAGTATCATTTACAAACAATGGCATATTATGATAAGTTACTAAACCCAGTTTGGCTGAATACGTGAAATGATCGCCCAATGATCCTTTTATTCCACCGTACAGATCTATTGCCCGGGTATTCAGCAGTGAATCGGGTTGTGCCAGCCAGGGATTAATAGAAGCAAAGCGTTGATATGATCCTTTGTTGTAATACCCTACCCAACCTAATTGTAGGGTGAATTTTTTGTCGTTGGTAGTAATGTCGGCCATGACGTTTGGCAACATATGAAACTTCTTCTGGTCCCATGATGGCAGTATACCGGCATGCAAATACAGGTTATTCGTTTTTACCGATACTGCTGTAGCTATCTGGTATAGATTATTCTGAATACTTATTTTATCACTTTTATCACCTTTTTTAAAGTTGGTGAGATCAGCCGTTGCACCAAGGTTAAAGGCAAATTTTTCACCAAAGGTTTTTTCAAGCGGCAGGTTTACAATGGTATTCGTTTCAGTTCCTTTACCTATGCCGTCATGATTATCGGTAAAACCGCTTACCCTTATACTTGGGTGATAATTGAGCCCAAATTCAGTTGGACTGAGATTGCGGAAATCAATTTTTCCTTCAATGGTTTGAAACCGTTGCTTCAGATCGTCCTTATTGAATTTCAAGGTATCGGGTTTATACCCGTATAAATAATAATCATCGCTGCGGAAACCTAAACTACCATTCCATTCCATGTTCTTGGTGGTCTTATAAGTAGCCGCCGCGCCAACACTGGTCTGACTGTTCTTTTGAAATTCCAGTTCTCCCTTCGATGTATAATGATTAGCGAAAATATTAAAGAAGGTACGCTGGCCATCGCCAAAGCTGAAACCTGCTTTTACAAAAGGCTGGTGAATGTTACCAATACCTGCTTTTATATAATTGCTGTACTGCCAGGCATTGAGCGAATCAACCCGTAGCGCTACCGGGTTCACGCCCGCCGGTTGATACGTAAAAAATAAATTTTGGGCGGGTATATTATAATTAAGCCTGGGCTTGGTTGTATCAACGGCCGGTTCGGTAGCATTGAAATTAATTTTTGATGCTTCGCGTAAAACCGGTTTAAATGTAGAGGTTACATCAATGGTTTTTCCTTTGTTGGGCTCCTGCGCCTGTACCATGGTGGCAGCACCGACAAAGCCACTGAAAAGAAAAAGGGTTATGCTTGATTTATTCATCTGAAAACAATGTTCTTGGTGAATGGTGAATGGTCAATGGTGAATGGGTTCCTCCAATTCAAAGCCTCAAACCTGGAACCCGAAACTCGTCAACCTGTTAACTCGCAACTGCTCCTCCGCCGGCTGGTGGAGGCTAGGGTTACCCTCCTACCTTACTATTCTTCCTTTCTTCTTCCTGGGTTTGCTTCAGCTTGCGATCTGCTTCCTGACGCAGGTCTTCCAGCTTGGCATTATCCACTATACTTTGAAAAGTAGCTTTGGCATTGAAATAATCTTTCTGTTTCAGGTATACATCTCCTAATAACAGATAAGCTCTGGTAACCCAGGTTTCGTATGAACCTGATTTGTTTACTACTTCAAAGGCTGCTTTTTCTGCATCGCTCAGGCGATCCTGTACAAAGAAGCAACGGGCAATTTCATACCGGGCTTCTGCGCCATAAGCCGATTTATTCAAAGCAACCACCTGCCTGTAATAACTGATGGCCTGGTCACATTGGTTAGCCGTTTGGAACGACTTGGCTATGGCGATATTCGCTATTACTTTATCATCGGAGCCAATTCCTTTCTGGGTTAGCAGGTCTTTGGCATTGGTAACTGCATCATTCCATTTCTGCAACTGGAACTGGCTGCGCAGCAATCCACGCATGGCTTCCAGTTTATTTTCCTGCGAGCTCGCAAACTCTTTCAGCTTGCTAAAGTATTTTTCTGCCTTTTCATAATTTTTCAACTCAAAGAAGTTCAACCGTGCGGCATTCACCAATGCTTTTTCGCCAAATTTATTAGGCACCAGGTCACTCAGCTTTTCATATCCTTCGGCCGCTTTTGCCCAGTCTTTCTGGTTAAAAAATATCTCGCTCTTATAATACAATGCTTCGAGTGCATATTTTCCTTCGGGAAAACGGGTAAGATATTCCTCAAATTTCTTAGCGGCTACCGGGAAATTCCCATTATTGAATTGCACTTCGGCCTGCTGATACATCAGCTCATCTTCCTGGTTGTTCGTAACTTCTTTACCCATTGAACGGGCAAAGGCTATATACTCGCTGGTTTTACCCTGTTCTACATATATAAGGCGTGCATTTTCAAGGGCTGCTTCTGCTTCCGGTGAATTGGGGAACTGTTGCAGTACGGTGGTATATTGTTTCAGCGCTTCATTATCATTATTCAGGTTATAATAAGCGATCCCCATTTTAAGATAAGCCTTGGGCTTGAGCGATGAAACCGGATCGCTGATCACATTCTTCAAATAAGGAATTGCTTCCCTGAACTGCTCACTGGCAATATAGGTCATGGCTACTTCCATATTCGCATCGGCCGATAAGTTCGATTGCGGATAACGGCGTGCGATACTGGCGAGCAAATTCACTTTTTCCTTGTCGTTGCTTACACCGGTTATCATGGCTTTCTGAAAAGTGGCATAGTCGCCCGAAGCCCAGGAATAACCGATCACTTTATCATACATCGCGAGCGCTTTCTTAAAATCCCGGCTCATATAGTAACAGTCGGCACTGCGAACATAAGCGTCCTGCTCCAGTGGATTGGCATTGATCTTTGGGTTGGTGATCACCTTCTCAAAGAATCCCAACGCCTGGCTATAGTTCTCC
>DASUVL010000056.1:0-6750 GCA_036379015.1 Niastella sp. | reverse complement strand
AGGGCAGGAAATTGCCAGGGAAATATGGAAAGCCATTAAGGATCAGTTTGAGGACCCTGGAAAAACAACTGAATTATAAGTTGCGCGCTACGACCACTCCAATTTATTTTTCAATCTTTATCTGTATCATAAGCTATCCCCTGGGCAAACATGAAAAGACCATAACAAATCGTTGCTATTGCAACGAGTATAAAGTATGCGTGTCCTACATGGTCGCCAATAAAGTCGAACGCTTTATCAGTATTCACAATATGCCGTGCATTTTCAATGAGTCCTGCTTTCATAAAGAAGAACCCAATGATGCCCAGAATAATGCCCCTTGCTAAATAGCCGGCCCATGCGAGAACGTGTACGGTTTTCCGGAAAAAGGATGAGAAGCGCTCGATGTCTACCCGTTCCCTGTAACCTCTGGTAATACCATAAAGCAGCTGAATGGCAGCAGTAACGAAATAAACCAATCCTATACCTATAACCGGCCATTGGCCATAATGCTGCAGGATATTGCGAACCATCCCCTGCTCTTCTTTGGGTTGCCCATCTGATTGAATATTGCCGGCACCCAACAATACACGCACTGCAGCATATACGATAAGAATATCGGCCAGCGAGCTCAATGCAATACCCGCTCTCCTGATAATTCCTTTTACATTTTTGCCATAATCATAGGGATCTGTAACGGTTTCGTAAAATCGCCATACGATATAACATAGAGTACCAAGCAATATGATCAGGATAACTATCTTACCAATAACATATTCAGAAAGAATGGCCATCATACTGGCTTCATCTGCCCCTCCATGCCGGATCTTTAAAAAAGAAAGGATAGCAATTACGCCGATGGCAGCATATATGATACCGGTAGCAATACAACCGTATACCGGGAGATAGTGAATAAATTTCCGTTTCTTTCTTATATTATTCATGCAACAAGAGTCTGGGACAAACTTACGGAGTCTTGGGGAACCCTCCCAGAACGGTACATTCTTCACCAAGCATAGCAGAAACCTCGCAAACACTGTATAATACAAATGGAAGGGCATTTAACTCAGTAAGCGTTAGATGCCCTTCCCTTTTCTTATTTAGTTTTTGTAAAGGCTAATTTTACCGCAAGGCCGGCCAAAACACCTGCCATGAACCACTTTTGCCCTTTTATCCAGGAGGGCTTCCTCGCAAAAAAAAATGCTGCTTTTGAAGCCAACATTACTATAACAAAATGTACACTAAAGCATATGATGATATGTGTTGCCCCGAGTTGTAAACTCTGTGTCATTATAGAACCGTATCCTGGTTTTATGAACTGTGGAAAAAAAGAAACATAGAATATGGCAACCTTTGGATTAAGCACATTCGTTAGAAATCCAATGCTGAAAAGTTTACCTGGCTTGTCTTCGGGTAGTTTACTTTTTATTTCAAAAATATTTCCGCTGTTTGGCCTTATTGCCTGATAAGCCAGGTATAACAAATAGCTTACTCCCAATATTTTCAATATTGAATATGCTAATGGCACTGCAAATAGTATTGCTGTAAGTCCGGCCGAAGCCATAATGATATGAAACACAAAACCAGCAATTACCCCGGAAAGGGAGATGATCCCTGCCTTTTTTCCCTGGGTAATAGAGCGGGAGATCAGGTAAACCATATTAGGCCCCGGAGATATTACAAGAACAAACGCTGCCAATGCAAAAATTAACAGATCACTAAAAGGTATCATGGCTGTTGATTTATTTTCCCTGATCAATAGAAGAATTGTTCTAAAACAATCTGCCCATCTTTTACTTCATACAGCATTATCTGATTGATTTGTATTCGTCCATGCCCCTGCACCGTGATATCTTTTTCTCTTCCGACAGTAAAATGATTGCCGCTTACAAGAGGTTCGCTCGTATAAAGTCTATGAACTGCCTCTATGCGTTTTACAAAGTCCTCACCCTTTTTACGAACTGACAATTTGCCTTCTGCATAACCAAAGTACGGTGAATTTGGAGGATCTATACTTCTTACATTATCTGCAAAAAACTCATCCTGGATCTCAAACCATTTTTCTTGCTGGGCAAGTTCATTGAATCTTGTTGCAACTTCCTGAGTTGTCATTACTTTACTGTTTGTTGTACTCATAGTTTGTTTTTTATGAGTACAAAACTGAAAATCTTTTTTTAGAAAAAAGTTGTCCTATGGCAATTTATGGTCTTTGATGATCTTTTTTCTGATCCTGCTAAGTGAGGTTGGTGTAACACCAAGAAAAGAAGCGAGATATTTTTGGGGTATTGATTCTAAATAATCGGGTTGTTTTTTTAATAAATCCAGATAACGTTTCTCTGCCGAATCTTTTTGAAGTGCTGTAAATCTGTTTATCAGGTCAAGGAGTACAGCTTCCCAAAAATTCTTCATCATTTCCTGCATTTTCGGTTGCTGTTGATACATTTTTTTTAGCTCTGTCTTTGGAAGGTACAGTACTTCACTGTCTTCTATAGCCTGGAGGAAATATTCTGAAGGACTTTCGCTGATAAAGCTATAAATTTCGATGGCAGATGAATGCTGAAAAGCAAACCAAACAGATACTTCAATATCATCTTTTACATAATATAACCTCAAACAACCTTTTTGAACAAATACAAGATCTTTACAAGTATCACCTTCTTTCAATACAAAACCATTCTTCCTGACCGCTTTATTTTTAAACTTATTGGCAATCTCATCCAATTCGGCATCTGACAGTGTTACAAATCTGCTTATAAATTTTTTCAGGTCAGTATTCATAAAAATATTATCCTGTTTTTATTTACAACGCTGTGATCAAAGCCTTTTCATGCGAATGTCACGAAAGGCGACCCTCATTGGGGGACCGACATGCACCTGTACGCCAAGGTAACCTGAAAATCTCCTGTTGACCGTATCGTTATCCGTTACATCGCTCATCAGCACTCCATTGATATAGTGTTGCAAGTGGTTCCCTTTTACCACGATCCGGTATTGATTCCAGTCATCGGTTTTGATAGCTGCCCTGAGATCAGCTGGGGATCCAAGAAATGCAATCACATTCTTTGGTGACCATTGATTGCTTTTGATTTGCGTTTGTAGTGAATCGGGAGAAATCTGTATAGGGGGCAATATTGTTTTCTCACCCTGAGAAGCGAGTGTCGTTCGTTTGCGTTCCTCATAATTGCTCCCGGTATATGTATTGGCGCCATTTAAATCCGCCTGGTATCCCCGCAGGGCGTTGTGAATGCCTTCTACTTTTTCGCTTCGGTAATTGATCCCGCTGTTGCCTTTGTCAGAAATTCTGTATTCCAATCTGAACTCAAAATTATCGGGCATGTTTCCCTGCCAAATGATAAAACTATTCCGTTTCAACAGCGTTTCCGGCGTTACAATGCCTACCAGGCAACTGTCTTCTACCCGCCAGTAGGTTGAATCTCCTACCCAATTGTTTAAAGTCTTGCCGTCGAAGATCTGTACAAAACCGTCGTTATCTTGATCCCCCGCCTTCCTGGTCGTATGGCAGCTATCCAGTAACACCCCCCCAATCAAAATACCGGTTATGCAGGTATATTTTAATATATCAAAACAAGCTCTTAGTTTGAACATACATCGAATTTAACGATAGTAGTTCAAATATTAAGAACCAAGGTGGGGCATTCGTCTATTTAGTCTGATGACAAAGCGGGATGTAAGAAGTTAGTTGACCATACTTTAGGTAGTACTACATTCTTTATCATGGCATCATCGGCATTCCAGTTAACCTTTGAGGCTTCTTCATTGGCTAAACGCGTTGTATAAACAATATCATCACTTTCGTTTCCATATTTGTCAATAAGCGGCATGTATGCACAAACAGAAACTGACCCTATCGGTAAACCACTTTTGTATAATTTTAAATACAGATCGCTCATTTTTGATCTCATACTTACCAGGGTTAAATTGGTAGTAAGATTTTCACTTGCATTATAGTTTATTATTACAAAAGCTTTGTTGTTCTCCATTACCAAATCAATATCCCGTAAATAAGGTTTGTCGTTATTGTTATTGCCTGTAAGTTCCTTTTGTATGATATCTTTTATTTTTCCTTCGGGGGTAAGTGCCTGCAATTCCTGCATTTTCTTCATTTCCTGCATTTCCTGCTTTTTCCTTGCCTTCTCACTCTTTTCGAACACTTCCATCACCTGATCTATTTCTTCCAGATCTGGATCAGCTTTTGATACCGGCTTGACCACAACGCCAAATACAATAAAAGAAGTGATCATTACCAGGCCAAATGTCAGCGCAACAGCCTTTCTTGATGTCTTTCCTTTAAACAGGCCCTTAAATAAAGTTGGTTTAATTAATCCGAGGATCAGGCAAATAAGAGATGCCAGAAATAACAAAAGTGCTAATTTATCCATAGTATTACGAGTTTTGGTATGTAGTTACTGGTAAACTATGGGAATCAATAAGAAAGATGGTTGGGAAGTGGTGCTATTTATTAGGCAATATATAACAACTTTTTTAAATTTCTGAGGACCTAATTCTGGACTGTGTCTTTTTTATCGTTTGATTGATGTCATTTTCCGTGAGTGATTCTAACTATTTTACAATCCCGCGCGTCAAGGATAATTAAAAATGTCCCTCCCAAATAGCCTTTAGGAAGTGTCCCTCTGATTACCCAATAGTTGTCAATGAAGTAGTTTTCGTAAGGCTGTTGTTTTGTTATCTTGTCTCTGCCGTAAATGCTAAAAAGTATTGGCTCTGCTATATTTATTGCGGTCACGCTGTCATTAATAATTATTCTCTCGCTGTCAATTACGTTATGCTGTGATTCGCCGGTAAGTATTGATTTAAGTTCCTGTTCTGCATATGATCTTCCGAGTATAGTCCGGTTTTTATTTGTCTGTCCCAAAGTAATTAATGTAAAGGTTAAAAGCGTTAAAAGGTAAATTACTTGTATTTTTTTCATCTGTCTAATGTCGGGTCGTATTAACATAAAAACAACCTATAGATCTTTCTTATCCAGGTATACCCCGCTTCCATATATTTTTACCGGACCGTAATAAAGGCCAAAATGCGGCTTTACGCCTGAAAGCGTTTTCAGTTTTTGGTGCAGTGCGTCCGGCTGTTTTATTCCGTTTACGACCAGTTCGGTTTCAGTCAGACCAAACCAGTCCACGTTTGACTCATCCGTCACTACGTTTTCACTTACCAGTACAGATAATACGCCGCGTACCCTTTGCTGATCCCTGGAAATATCTATTGGTTTATGTTTCTTTTTATGGGCAACTCCCTTTGTTCCAATAGCCGTATCAGGTACAGCTGGCACATGTTCCCTTTTTTTTGTTTTAACTCCGATCTCTGTTGCTGCCTCTTCGGTTAACCGGTGCTTTTTTTTCTCCTTTTTCCTGTTCGTGCTATCCGCCAACGCCTGTTGGCTGGCCCGCTCTTCTGCCATTGCCCTTCTGGCAATACCATTGGCCTTCTTTTCCTGCCTCCTTGCGGCCCAGGCCTGTTGTATACGCCGTAACAACCCATCGTAATGGGGAAGATCCTCATCGGCAATCGTACTGTTATTAATGTTCAGTGCCACCAATCCACCATCCACCACTTTCAGCTGATAATGATTTCCCTGGTCATCTACTACCTGCATTTCCATATTGGCCGTATCTGCATTGTTGTTTTTAAACCAAATGCTTGCAATTTTGAATATGGTATCTTTTTGAGATGGCGGGATAATAGAAGAGGCAACAATAGCTGTTCTTCGCTGCGCGGTGGGTTTTATGGCCGGTCTATTTGTTGTTGCAGCCACCGGTTCCGGCTCGCTGTGATTGGTTACAATTGCCTGGATCTGTTTTTTTATAAAAATGGCGCTATGCCGAACCTCGGAATTTACCTTTGGAACAAACACAAAAAGCGCAAACAACAGCAATCCCAACAGCAAAACGATCTTTTCCCCTGTATTTAACCGTTGGTTTTCCTGATTGACCATTCTCCGTAACCGGTTCATCAGTTGAGGTGGTCGCAGACTCAATCCCATTGCATACCTGCCTGCCTGGCTTTCGTAACTTTGAAAAGCCATCAACGCTTCGAGGTAGCTGCGCTTTTGCGGAATATTCGCCAAAACGATATCATCACAGCAGGTTTCCCTTTCCTCCCTGATCAGGTCGCACAACCACCATACAGCCGGGTTAAAAAAGAATATCGACTCTACTATACTTACCAATATATTAATCAGGTAATCACGTCTTAAAATATGCGCCAGTTCATGATACAAAATTGATTCAACCTGTGCTGCAGGTAATTGTAAGATCATACCTACCGGCAACAAAATAACCGGTTTTAAGTGTCCGATGGTAACCGGAACGTTCACGAGCTTCGACTCAAATACTTGTACCACCCGGCGAATGCCCAGCTGTTTACAACATTCAACTATCCGGTTTTTCCATGCTCCCTCCATCTCTATTACACCTTTGCGCCGAACCTGCCTGATGTATAACAGTTCCCGGGATAACTTAATACTTTTAAAAACAAAACAAAGCATCCATACCGCTACTATCCAGCCGGAAGCGGCGTTCAGTGCATTCACAAAACGGGCATAACCTGTAATGCCGGTGGTTTCAGTTTGCTGCGTCTGTACAATAGCGGTTGAACCCACTCCATTAGAGCCGGAAACCACCGTTTGCACACCGTGAGCTATATTCAGTTGCCTGTAAAAAGTGTAACCGGTTAACGCAATAAATAATATTAATATTCCACACAGAAGCTGATAACGAAGATGGGAAGAAC
>DASUVL010000055.1:0-2484 GCA_036379015.1 Niastella sp. | reverse complement strand
ATTTTGTTGTGCAAGCAAGTGGGTTGCGATGGTATTTCAACCGGTGTACATAAACAAAACGGAGAAATAGATACCGACAGGTTAAAACGCATAGTAGAATGGGCCTATCCCATGGGCGTTACCTGTCACCGCGTGTTTGATGCCACACCCGATCCCTTTCAGGCCCTGGAAGAAATTATAACCAGCGGGTGTGAACGCATTTTAACCAGTGGACAAAGAACGGCTGCCCCCGACGGAATTGAGATGCTGGCGAAGTTGGTGCAACAGGCCAATGGCCGTATTACCATTATGCCAGGTGCCGGGGTACGATCGGCTAATATCGAAACATTGATCAAAGGAACCGGTGCTACCGAATTTCATACGTCGGCAAGAATAGCAGCGCCGGATCCGGTAACCTATCGCAATCCGGCGATAGCCGATGCCGGCAATTGGTATATTGCCAATGAAGAAGAATTAAAGAAGATACTGGAGGTGCTGAAGAACGCAGTGTTGAAAAGTTGATAGAGTTGATGGAGTTGAGGGAGTTGATAAAGGTGAAAAGCTAACCTATTACCTTTATCAGCTTTTTAACCTTATCAACTGCATTACTCTATCTTCCCCAGCTTCACCATCAACCCAATATGACCGAACCAGGGCCATACCCGTACGCCATGGCTCCACTCACCTGTATTCTTTATGGCCAGGCCCGTGAGGCAATCGAAGCGCACATGCTTGCCACCCACATTAAAACCCAAATAAGGTTCATAGTAATACAGAATGTCATTTAATGGTTTGTCTTCTCTGGTACCTGTGTAGTCAAGATAATTAACACGTACCCCAAAGAACCCATCAAAACGGGCACCTCCCAACGGGTTATTGATCACGGATTGTTGTATTTGTAAAAATAACCGGTTGAAATGACCGCTTAGATCTGTGCGGATCTTTTTATTACTGCCATTACCCAAACCCAGCCAAAAGCTGGTAGTTTCTCTGTTTTTGACATTGGTTTGCACCCCTATAGAGAATTCGGATTCCTGGCTGCCATAACCACTATCTGCAGGCATGCTGGCTGCCCAGGCGTTCACGCTAATGTTGCGCGTTACCGCAAAACCTCCTTTGCCGGCGAAACCTGGTGAGCCGAACACCAGACCAAGTTGTCCCTCACCGGCATGGCTAAAGGCAGTTGTATTCATCGTTGCAGGTACATAACTGTAGCTGGGTGCTTTACAGGAATAAAGGGAATAATAGGCCCCAATAAGGTAAACGATTTTTTTCATACGCAGTGTTTTGCGTTCGAAAGATAAATACATTATGAAAAAGGAGCAACTATGTTGAAAAGTAAAAAACCCGGAAGAAATGGCACTATTAGCGACCATCTTCCGGGCTTATTATTGTATATATTAGTTTATTTAATCTTCGTTCCCAGCCAGCGGTTACGGAATTCCTTCATTTCACTAGTTATCTGTAAACCAGTCTGCTCGAAAGTAGTCAGGGTGTAAGCGGGATTTTCTGCCAGCGTAATGGATGCTGATCTTACTTCATTACGATGTTTGAATTGTATAGTGAGCACATCGCCGGGTTTGTGGTTGGTGAGTATTTCGTTGATGTCAACCGTGCGGGCCACCAGCTTGCCATCCAGTTGGGTGATCACATCTTCCACATCCAATCCGGCATTGTATAATGGCGTGCCGGTAATTGTATTGCTGTTGATCTTTGTGGTGCCTTCTTCATATTGCACCGAGCCTATCCAGGCTTTTCCGGCATTTTGTTTTTTCAATGTCAATCCCGCTTTCTCTAACAACGGCGCATAGTTAAACGATTCATGACCGGTAATATACCGGGTAAAAAAATCGGCGGCAAATGTCTTGTCATTGGTTACAGCAGCCAGCACTTCTTCCAATCCCGGAATGGTATAGGCGATCTCTGGTTTACCAAATCGTTTCCATAAAGCCGTCATATAATCATCCAGTGTAAGCTTGAATTTAGTACGCAGTTGCAGGTCCAACGCCAATGCAATAGCGCCGCCATATGGATAATATGAGCTGTACATATTGGGGTAATTAGTGCGGTCGACCGATACGCCGGCGTCAACAAAAACAGCATGACGGCTCATTTCTGCCGGTGAATATCGTTTGGCGCCTGCGGTATTTTCTTTGGTATTTATCAAACCGGCCATGGAGATCAGTAATGCTTCAATGGGTTTTAAACCGGCCCGGCATAATAACAGCTCGCCATAATATTGGGTGAAGCCTTCTGCACACCACAATTCATTGCTCATGTTGCTCTTCTCAAAATTGAAAGGCTCCAAGGTTTTTGGACGGATGCGTTCTACATTCCAGCAATGAAAGAACTCATGGGAAAAAACACCGAGTAACTGATTGCCGCCATTAAATGCATAGGGAAGACTGATCATGGTTGAGTTGCGGTGCTCCATGCCATCTCCTTCAACATATGGATTAATGCTGGCAATAAAGGTATAGGAGCCATAATCAAATGCGGGCACCT
>DASUVL010000054.1:0-2297 GCA_036379015.1 Niastella sp. | reverse complement strand
TTGCATCCGATAGCACCATGCAAATGTTATAAATTGGGTGGGCCTCTTTATTCAACAACAGAAAGATTAGCAAATGGATCGCAGGAATTTTCTAAGAATCAGTACCTGTGCTACAGGTGGACTTTTAATTTCATGGTATTTGCCAGGCGAAAGCAATGAAATAAGGCATACGCAATTGAACCCTTATCTGCTGATTGGAGAAGATAACAGTATAAAGATCGTATTATCAAAAGTAGAAATGGGCCAGGGTATCTGGACCACCCTGTCTATGCTGATAGCGGAAGAACTGGATTGTGATTGGAATAAAATTATTGTAGAACACAGTCCACCAGGTACTGCCATTGATTTTAAGTCACCGCCTGTTTTGAAATCAACCGGAGGCTCCGAAACCACCAAATCAGAATTTGACAATTACCGCAGGGCCGGTGCAACTGCACGAAATGTATTGGTGCAGGCCGCTGCTGCAAGATGGAAGTTGTCAACGAAGGATTGTAAAACGGAGAATGGATTTGTAATAGCAGGCGATCAGAAACTCAGTTATGGCCAGTTAGCAAACGATGCAGCAAAGCTGCCCGTACCCGAAGTTGTTTTG
The DNA here is from genome assembly GCA_036379015.1 of Niastella sp. GTDB lineage: Bacteria > Bacteroidota > Bacteroidia > Chitinophagales > Chitinophagaceae > Niastella. The sequence continues at coordinate 1,705 of DASUVL010000054.1, read as the reverse complement.
CGTGAATCAAAGGATTGGAAACTGATCGGGAAATCGCAAAAGCGATTGGATGGGCCTGCTAAAGTCAATGGCAGTGCGAAGTATGGAATAGATATTCAGTTTCCCGGTTTGTTTACAGCAGTTGTAGCCCGGCCACCGGTTTTTGGCGGAAAAGTAAAATCATTTGATGGCCGGGCGGCCAAAGCAATACCCGGAGTAAGACAGATCGTAGCTGTTCCAACAGGTATAGCGGTAGTCGCAGATCATTTTTGGGCAGCTAAATTGGGGCGAGATGCATTAAAAATTGAATGGGAAAATGGCGTCAATGAAAACATCAATAGCAAAACACAGTTGGAGGAATACAGAAGGCTGTCAAAAACGAAAGGAGTAATCATTAAGCAGAAGGGAGATGTATCCACTGCTTTAACAAAAGCGGCTCATTCTTTTGAAGCGGAATTTAACTTTCCCTACCTGGCCCATGCGCCCATGGAACCGTTGAACTGTACCGTAAAAATTTCAAAAGATACATGCGAAGTATGGGCAGGCACACAATCACCATTGCTTCACCAGGCGGAGGTGGCCGCATTTTTAGGTATTAAACCAGAGCAGGTATTGTTTTATACGCCACATCTTGGCGGTAGTTTTGGAAGACGCGGCTCATTTGGAAAAGATTGGGTGATGGAAGCTGTTCATATTGCCAAACACAGCGGCAAACCAATAAAGTTAGTCTGGACCCGTGAAGATGATATCAGGGGAGGCTGTTATCGCCCGGTATATGTACATCGTGTTCATATAGGTATTGATCAAAAAGGCTGGCCGGTAGCGTGGCAACATTGCATTGTTGGACAGTCGCTTTTTAAAGATACACCGCTGCAGGAATATCTTGTATTTAACGGTATTGATTATAGTTCTGTGACAACGGGTTCACCGTATACGGATGTTATACCAGATAGCTTATTTGAATTAGTAACTGTTGAGTATGGTGTACCTGTTTTACCCTGGAGGTCGGTTGGCAATACACATACAGCCTTTGTGATGGAAACCATCATTGATGAACTGGCTGTAAGTAGTAAAACAGACCCTGTTGCATACAGGCGTCAATTACTAAAAGATCACCCGCGCCATTTGACGGTATTAAATGTAGCTGCAGAAAAAGCAGGATGGGATAAACCTTTGGCTGCAGGATCCTTTCGCGGGATAGCGGTGCACGAAGCAATGGGCAGTTGTATATCGCAGGTTATTGAAATAAAAATAGATAATGGAAAGATCAATGTAAAGCGGGTAGTATGTGTTATTGATTGCGGGTTGGCAGTAAACCCGGATGGGGTGGTAGCCCAAATGGAAGGGAGCATTATTTTTGGACTTACTGCAGCTCTGTATGGCGAAATAACATTAGAACAGGGACGGGTGAAACAATCTAATTTTCATGATTACCGGATGCTTCGCATGAATGAATCACCGGTTATTGAAGTGTATATCGTTCCTGGCGGGGAGAAAATAGGCGGCGCCGGTGAACCCGGTGTACCACCTGTAGCACCGGCATTGGCGAATGCCATATTTGCTGCCACGGGGAAGCGATTGAGGAGTTTGCCGTTGCGGTTGTAGCCTAACTGGTTATCAATTATAGGTGCCAACAAGGGAGTGTAATTTAAACTGTGTCAGGGTTGGCATTCCCCCGCTCTCCAGGCCCAAGGGCCAGGAGAGCGGGGGAAAAATTTTTAAAAAA
>DASUVL010000053.1:0-7665 GCA_036379015.1 Niastella sp. | reverse complement strand
ATCCACCAGGGCGCGGCGGATGTCTTTTACGGTAGCAGCAATATTTAGCTCGGTAATACGGCCTTCCCCTTTAATTTGTTTAAAGGCCGATTCGAGCCGGTCGGTAAGATTTTCAAACATAACTTCCTGTTTTTCTCATTCATTTGATTTCGCACATCCTTCGGCTTTGCCTGGAACCACTCAAAATTAGGATCCTGAGCGTCCCGATATTATCGGGAGAAGGGCAAAAAGCAAAAAAGTGAATATACCCTAAGTTATATTCACTTTATGGAATGCAAATTTACAGGAAGTAAATTTTGTTGTGTAAAGTTTCTTTTGCCGGCTTACTTTTTTTTAGGTTAAACGCCCAAATATCCCCGAAGGGCCTTTGAACGCGAATTTGTACGCAGTTTTGTAATTGCTTTGTCTTTGATCTGGCGAACCCGCTCGCGGGTGAGATTAAATTTATCTCCGATATCTTCCAGGCTCATGGGATGATCGACACCCAAACCAAAGAAATAGCAGATCACTTCTTTTTGACGCTCGGTGAGCATTTTCATAGAGCGCTCAATTTCTTGTTTAAGCGACTCTTTGTGCGCGATGTTGTTATCTGCCCGTTCAGCATTGTGATTTTCCAACACATCTATCAGGGTATTGTCTTCCCCTTCAGACATTGGCGAATCCATGCTTACGTGCCGGGCTGCGATGCCCAGCGTAGCTGATACCTCTTCGGTTTCCAGCTCCAGCAGTTCGGCCAGTTCTTCGGGCGAGGGTTCGCGTTCAAACTCCTGTTCCAGTAGCGAAAACGCTTTCTGGATCTTGTTTGTTAACCCTACTTTGTTTAAAGGAAGCCTAACAATGCGCGATTGTTCGGCTAATGCCTGAAGAATGCTTTGGCGAATCCACCAAACGGCGTAAGAAATGAACTTAAAACCACGGGTTTCATCAAAACGCTGCGCTGCTTTAATGAGACCCAAATTACCCTCATTGATGAGGTCTGGTAATGAGAGGCCTTGATTCTGATACTGCTTGGCTACGGATACGACGAACCTTAAATTCGCTTTCGTTAGTTTGTCAAGGGCTGCCTGGTTTCCTTGCTTGATTAAACCCGCTAGTTTAACTTCTTCTTCGGGACTAATCAATTCAACTTTTCCGATCTCCTGCAAGTATTTTTCAAGGCTCTGAGATTCACGATTCGTAATTGATTTCGTGATCTTGAGTTGCCGCATACTCATAGGTAGGACATTTTAAAGGGTTTTTTAGGTTTTTAACGGTCAATGGCTTTCAAAAAACGAAATACCTGTCCAATTTGTTATATGAACAAGCATTTTGTTCTTAAAAAACTATCCACGTAATATACCCATTTATCCAATTTTTCTCAAAAATATTCGTAACCTGCTGGTAGTCAGACATATGACTTTTTTTTGCTTATTTATTCATTTTTAGGGCCTTTTATGAGATTTATCCAAAAAAAAATTTTGATGCTTGCATTATTTTTCTATAATTGCACCATTGGACTTGCATAAAAAGATCAATCAGGGTTAGATGAGTAAGAAAAACATATTTACGTTAGAGTATCCGGTAAGATGTTCTCCTTCCATTTTATACGAATTCTTAAGTACGCCTGCAGGTTTGCAGGAATGGTTTGCTGATAAAGTAGACGAAAGGGATAGCATTTTTAGTTTTAGCTGGAACGGCACTACAGACAAGGCCGAGGTAATGGAAAGCGAAGAAGAAAAATTTATCAGATTTCATTGGTTACATGCTCCCAAAGAAGAATATTTTGAATTCAGAATTGAGAAGTCAGAAGTAACGAATCAAACCATCCTTGTGATCAAGGATTTTGCCGAAAAAGGGGACATTAAAGATCAGAGTCAATTGTGGGCTTATCAGGTTAAAGACCTGTTTCACCGGCTTGGTAATTAATGCCCATTGAGGTAATAATTGTTTCGTATAGATCGATCAATAATTCTTTTGACTGATTCCACTGTGGAAGTGATATTTTGGCGGATAGCTTGCAGAAATCGTTAGCCAGCAGAATTTTCTCTACATCAGAAAAATTCAACTGGGTGAGAGGCGTGTAATTGTCTTCTTCAAATTCATGCCGCCATTCCTCTCTACTGATACATACATGAAATTGCTTCTCTGACAGTAATGCCAGGTTGTTAAGCAACTGTTGCTGGTATTTTTCTTTATACACCCCTTTCAAATGCAGGGTTACACTAAAAAAATGCCCCCACCAGAACATGGTGCGTATAGCCAACGTATCCTGGCGGTTAAATAATCGTGGGTAATCGCACATTACCCAGGGCAACCCCTTATAATTCTCTCCTTTGGAAATTTTAGGGGAAGGAACCAGCACGCCTGATGGAAAAAAATCAGGTTTTGCCGTTACCTGGTCTCGTATTTCATGGGCGATATCCCCAAACAAAGCAAAAACTTTTTCAATAATTGTATTCTTTGTTAAAAGCCAGCCGGCATTTTGCACCAACGATAATTCCTCTGCTGAAAGCTGTATTTTTGCGACGTTCATTTTATAAAAATAAGGCATAATGGCAATGAGGCAAGAAGGCAACAAGGAGAAACACCAGGAATTAAAATCCGCTGTAAGCTGCACGCTTCAAGCTGCAAGCCAACGCGGGAACCAAAAACAAGAACCAGGAATTGGGGAATAATAAGTTTTTATTTTATTTGGATCTTGTTATTTGTGATTTAAAATTTTCTTTCATTCTTGTGATTTGTCATTTGAGATTTTAACAACAATGATAAAAAAACTCGACATATTGGTTTTGCGATCATTTATCGGACCTTTTATCGCAACCTTTTTCCTTACCCTGTTTGTATTGATATTACAGTTCTTCTGGCTGTGGATCGATGATTTTGTAGGTAAGGGTATTGACGTTATTACCATGCTTCGCCTGGTTCTTTACCTGAGCGCTACCCTGGTGCCACTGGCCCTGCCCCTTGCCATTTTGTTATCCTCCATCATGACCTTTGGCAACCTGGGCGAAACCTTTGAACTGGTAGCCATAAAATCGGCCGGCATTGGTTTATTGCGTTTCATGCTTCCGCTCACAGTTGTAGCGATCCTTTTGTCGGGGCTGGCGTTCATGTTTAACAATTATGTTATTCCGGTTGCTAACCTGAAAATGAAAACACTGCATTACGACCTGGTAAATAAAAAACCAGCCTTCGACCTGAAAGAAGGCGTGTTCTATACCACCATTCCTGATTACGCCATCAAAGTGTCGAAGAAAGAACATGATACCATTTTACACAATGTGATCATTTATGAAACCAGCACCGGGCCGCAGGATAATATTTTGGCGGCTGAAAAAGGCATCATGCGCATTTCAGATGATAAACGCTACCTGGAATTTACGCTTTTCAATGGCTGGCGTTATGAAGAACGCGGAAACCGATATGGAAACAACACTGACTTTATCAGGCTGGGTTTTAAAGAATATAAAAAAGTATTGGACCTGAGCTCACTGATACTGAATCGTACATCAGACAGCGCCTATAAAGACCGTTATGAAATGTTAAGCACCCGGCAATTGGGAAAGAATATAGATTCATTACATAAAACACTTGCCAAATTTACAGAACGTGACCGCCGCGAATTACAAGGCTACCTGGGCTTTTCGAAATACCTCGATACCGGCTGGGTACATGTAAAAACGCCGCCTGTAAAAAAGGGCGTTGCATTTATTGATCAATTGCCTGATAGTTTAAAACTGTCGAAAACAGATATTGTTCCAACGGCTGTAAAACAATCGGTAATGGATCAGAGTATTTCCTACGCCAACTCGGTAAAATCTTCTATAGAAGGCCCATCGTGGGATTATGATGGCAAGAGAAAAGAACTGCGCATGCACAAGATGGTGTACCACGAAAAAATCACCATGTCCATTGCTGTGCTGGTATTGTTCCTGATAGGCGCGCCATTAGGGTCAATTGTACGTAAAGGAGGTGTTGGTACGCCGGTGGTATTTGCCGTAATATTCTTCGTTATCTTTTTCCTGTTGAACAACTTTGGAAAAAAGTTTGTAAAGGAAGATGTATTGCAACCGTTCGCCGGCATGTGGCTGGCGACAGCCGTGCTGCTTCCCATTGCCTTTTTCCTGATCATAAAAGCGCTCAACGATTCACAATTATTTAATAAAGAATTTTACTACCGCGCGTATAGGGCATTCAAAAAGATGGTGAGCAGGAAAAATACCCTGGAACCGCAGCCGGCCCAGCCGAGCTGAGCGATTGGAGGGGTTAACGCGTATAATATGCTTTGTTAACAAAACAATTTTTATCTTTATAGAAACATGGTTCAATGACAGACCTTCAATTATATTCAACTATATCCGGCCTTCCTGCTGATCTTAAGAAGGAGGTAGAGGATTTTGTAGAATTTTTAAAAGCAAAGACAAAAAAAGAAAATGCTATCACAGAAAGAAAATTTGGCTGCGCCAAAGGCTTAATTGAAATGTCTCCCGATTTTGATAAACCCCTGTTCTAAATTATAATTCCTTTAACCTTTCTTCCTTCCAACTTTTAATTCCCCGTTGCTCCTTACCTTCGCCACAAATTGCTTGTATTGAACTCGGGCAGGGAAAATCTTCGAATACAGAAATGGGTGGTAACAGTAGCCGTACTGCTGTTCATCATTAAAATAGTGGCCTATTGGTTAACTCATTCCATTGCCATTTTAACCGATGCACTGGAAAGCACCGTAAATGTGATTGCCGGTTTTATTGGTTTGTATAGTTTGTATGTAGCTGCCAAACCCCGTGATGAAGACCACCCGTACGGTCACGGTAAAGCAGAGTTTTTATCAGCCGCCGTTGAAGGAACGCTCATCATTGTAGCCGGTCTCGTTATTATTTACACATCGGTCGTGCATTTCATATATCCCCGCGAACTGCAACAGCTCGACCGTGGCATTATACTGGTAGCCATCACAGCAGTGATTAATTTTGTAGTAGGGTATATCAGTATCCGTAACGGAAAGAAAAACAACTCCCTCGCCCTGGTAGCAAGCGGCAAACACCTGCAGACCGACACCTACTCTACTATAGGAATTATCATTGGCCTGTTATTGATACGAATGACCAAACTGGCCTGGCTCGATAGCGTGACCGCCATTATTTTCGCTTTTATCATTATATATACTGGTTATCATATTTTGCGGCACTCCCTGGCCGGCATTATGGATGAAGCCGATAAAGAACTGCTGCAAAAAATGCTGGCCGTGCTGAACGCCAATCGCCGCATAAACTGGATCGACTTGCACAACCTTCGTGTGATCAAGTACGGCGGCCAGTTTCATATTGACTGTCACCTTACCGTACCCTGGTACCTGAACGTAGTGGAAGCGCATGTAGAAGTGGAAGAACTGGGCAAGCTTATTAAAAAAGAATTCGGAACCGTATTTGAACTGTTCGTGCATACCGATCCCTGTCTTGATTTCTCCTGCCCCATTTGCACCAAAGCGGAATGCATGGTTCGTAAACGCCCGTTTGAAAAAAGGATAGAATGGACGTTAGAGAATGTGCTGAGGGATAAGAAACATAGTTTATAAGTTGAAAGGTTAACGGGGTTGAAAAGGGAAAGCCCCGCAGCGCAGTAACCGGTTTAGCCGATTGCATATTGCCAATTGCCCATTGGTTTTCCTATATTCGCCTACTGTTCCTCTTATCAAATTAATTTTTCAAATAAACTCATGATTATGCAAGCCTGGAAAGATTACCAGGAAAAGAACAAAGGTCGTTTCCTGGATGAATTACTGGAATTGTTACGCATTCCTTCTGTTAGCGCGAACAGCGACAATAAGGAGGATATGAGAAAATGCGCAGAAAAAGTACAACAGCGGTTGCTGGAAGCCGGCGCTGCTACGGCTAAAGTATACGAAACCGCCGGTCATCCTGTAGTTTATGCAGAAAAGATCGTTGATCCTTCCAAGCCAACCGTATTGGTATACGGACATTATGATGTGCAACCACCCGACCCGCTGAACCTTTGGCACAGCGGTCCGTTTGAACCGGTGATCAAAGATGGCCGTATTTATGCACGCGGTGCTTGCGATGATAAAGGGCAATTCTATATGCATGTGAAAGCCCTGGAAATATTATCAAAGACCAATTCGCTCCAGAACAACATCAAGTTCCTGATCGAAGGCGAAGAAGAAGTTGGTTCCCCTAACCTGGGCGATTTCGTAGCAGCTCATAAAGACCTGCTGAAATGCGATGTGATCCTCATTAGCGACAGCTCTATGATCAGCATGGATAATCCATCCATTGATATTGGCGTACGAGGACTGGCTTATATACAGGTTGAGGTAACAGGCGCCAATCGCGATCTGCACAGTGGTGTGTACGGTGGTGCGGTAGCCAATCCCATTACCATCCTGGCCCAAATGATCGCATCCTGCCACGATGCCAACAATCATATCACCATCCCCGGTTTTTATGATGATGTAGTAGAATCTACTGCGGCAGAAAGAAAATTAATGGCAGAAGCGCCCTACGATGAATCGGAATACAAAAATGATCTTGGCGTAAAAGAACTGTGGGGCGAAAAAGGTTATACGACCAACGAACGCACCGGCATCCGCCCTACCCTTGAAATAAACGGCATCTGGGGTGGATATACCGGTGAAGGCGCCAAAACCGTATTACCGTCAAAAGCCTATGCGAAAATATCGGCCCGGTTGGTCCCTAACCAGTCATCGGAAAAAATAACGGAGATGTTATTGCAGCATTTCCGGAAAATAGCACCAGCCGGCGTCACTGTGGAAGCGAATAACCTGCACGGCGGTGAACCCTACATGACGCCTATTGATTCAAAAGCTTACCAGGCTGCGGCACAGGCTATAGAAACCACATTTGGCAAAAAACCTATCCCTGTACGTGGTGGCGGCAGTATTCCTATCTGCTCTATCCTGGAAAGAGAACTGGGTGTAAAAATAGTGTTCATGGGTTTTGGCCTTGATAGCGATAACCTGCACTCGCCCAATGAAAAATTCGACCTGGTGAATTTTTATAAAGGCATTGAAACGATCCCATACTTTCATAAATATTTCGGCTCATAGCGATCAATGGTGAATGGTCAAAAAAGGTGAGCCACAGTAGGAAGCTGTGGCTCACCTTTTTATGCTACATATGTGATTTAATGCATCTTAAAATAACAGGGACTTTTCACCATTGACCATTCACCAAAAACGGTTGAGATTTTTTAACTTTGGAATAGATATTTTGAAAATGGAGGATTCATGAGCACTGAAAAGACAGACAAACTTCGAATCGATAAATACCTGTGGGCCATTCGCCTGTTCAAAACACGTTCACTGGCATCAGCAGCGTGCGATAGTGGAAAAGTTAAATATGAGGGAACTCCGGTAAAGGCAGCCAAACAGGTGCATGTGGGTGATGAATATGATGTGAGAACGGAAGGCCGCCTCTGGCGCATAAAAGTTACCGGTCTTTTGCACAACCGCATGGCTTATACCGAAGCAATTAAATATTATACTGATATTACCCCGGCCGAAGAGCTGGAACGTCTTCAATTACAATATCAGGCATCGAGCTTCCATACCGGTAAACGCCTTAGTAAAGTTGGACGGCCTACCAAAAAAGAACGCCGCGACCTGGATGGGTTTATGGAGTAACCTCACCCCCAGCCCCCTAAAGGGGA
>DASUVL010000052.1:0-5152 GCA_036379015.1 Niastella sp. | reverse complement strand
GTTGGGCGACGAAAGCAATGCCAGCCGTGCGATACCGGTTATTTGAAAGGCATTGCCGGTTAACGAACCTGTATTGGGCGAGGCGTTGAAGCTGTTGTTGTAACTTACATTGCCTGTTAAACTCAACCAGTTGGTTACTTTATGGTTGACATTGAACCGAACCGACTTCCGTTTGAAATTATTGGTTTTTATAAAACCATCCTGATCGCTGTAGTTCATCGAAAAGTAATAGGTGGTGCTTTCAGAACCTCCGGAGATGCTGGCAGTATGATTGTGCGATATGGCAGTTTGATACACTTCGTCGTACCATTTTGTATCTACAATACTGCCATCGTCGTTATAGGTAGGAAAAAATAAGGCAGAAGCTACACTGCTGTTATTGCCATTACCAGAGAGATTTTTTGAATTGAGTACCGCTTCATTCTTAATTTCCATGTATTGTTCGGCATTCAGCAATTTGGGCAAACGAATAGCTTTTGTTGCTCCTACCCATCCCTGGTAACTTACTTTGGCTTTTCCTGTTTTTCCTTTTTTAGTGGTGATCAGCAATACGCCGGCAGCGGCCCGGGAACCATATATGGAGGTGGAGGCCGCATCTTTTAATACACTGATAGATTCAATATCGCTCGGGTTAATATCGCCCAGCGGATTGTTGGTCACCGTTGCACTGGCAGATACTTCGCCGGTATTGATGGGAATACCATCTACTACCACGAGCGGATAAGAGCTGAGGGAAATAGAATTGATACCACGAATGCGGATCACCGGCGCATTGTTTAATACACCGTTGGGCTGGGTGATGTTTACACCGGGCGCCCGGCCTGCCAATGCCTGGTCGAAACTTTGCACCGGCATGTCTTTTACTTTTTCTTCACTGATGGTGGCAATGGAACCGGTAAATTCTCTTCTACCCTGCGTACCGTAGCCAACCACCACAACATCAGATAAAGAATTGGAGGCCATATTCAATACAATAGCAAGCGGCATGCTTTTTCCCTTCACCTCCACTTCCCTGGTTTTATAGCCAACAAATGAAAACTCCAGTACCGCATCATCGGCACATTTAATGGCAAAAGCGCCCTTGCTATCGGTGGCAGTAGCAATAGCTGCATTTTTTACTTTAACCGTTACGCCTTCGAGGGGTTCTTCTTTATCATTGAGCACTTTACCATTTATTGATAACAGACCGGGGGTATAAGCCGCCTGCATCACCGGAAGGGCCCCGCCGTTCCTTTTTTCAGTTATAACAATGGTTTTTTCTACAATGCTGTAAGTGAAAGGCTGCTCTTTAAAAATTTCATTCAGCACCTGGTTTAGTTCGGCATCCTTTACCCTGATGCTTACTTTTCGGGCATTTTTTATTTTATCTAGCTTATACCAGAAAACGAAATCGGATTGTGATTCAATTTGCCGAAATACCTTTTCGAGTGATTCCTGAGTAACCGATAAACTGATCTTTTGCCGGGTTTCTCCTGCACTAACTTTTGGTGCCATGCTCAAAAGCAGCATGGTTAATTGAATAAGCAGTTTAGTTTTGGCAGGTATGCGTAATCGCATACCATTGCCATTCACAAACAATTGCATCATTTGTGCAGCTGGTTTTAATGTTAACAATTTGGTTGAACACAAAGTGTTACACAAGGACACCAGCGCATAATACCGGTAATGTGACGGTTGTAAATATCAACATTGAAGACCGGCATCTGCGCCGGCAGCAATCTTGTGAAACTGGTTACAGTGTATTTTTCTTATGGCAACAAGAACCGGAAAGAGGGTTTAGCTTGGAATTTTTGAACAATGAGTAATGAATATTGAATGAAGAAATAAAATGAACTATTCAATATTCCAAACTCAACGCTCTATGGCTATTGTACAATAACTTTTTTGCCTTCCATTTTAAAATGCGCTCCGCTTAATTCGAGAATTTTAAGCAATTGACTCAGATCTGTATTGCGATATATTTTTCCCCGGAACAGATCCTTTGATACATCCCGCTCGAACACAACCTGTACATCGTACCAGCGCGCAACCTGGCGCATGACAGTTTCGATGGTTACATTGTTGAATTGAAATAAGCCGTTTTTCCAGGCCATAACAGATTCTATATCGGGTGAATGGTCAATGGTCAATCGTGAATGTATCGCCATTAAAGCCTGTTGACCTGGTTTTAAAATCGCAGAACTTTTACCACTGCCATATGACTTCGTACCTCCGACTTCCGACTTCACTCTTACCGATCCTTCCAACAAGGTGGTCTTTACAGCACCGTCATCGCCGTATGCATTTACATTAAAGTGAGTGCCAAGCACCTCCACTTCACCCCCACTCCCTGCAGGAGTGCCAATCTTTACAATAAAAGGGATTTTTTGTGAGCCTCCGCCATCCCGCTTCGTCGGGAGTATCAGGGGAGCTACTTCAAAATAAACTTCACCTGTAATTTCAACCCTTCTTTCATTAGCCGTAAATGCAGTAGGATATTTAATTGATGAAGCTGCATTGAGCCAAACTTTACTGCCATCGGGCAAAACGATCATATACTGTCCGCCACGCGGTGTTGATAACATATTATATACAATGGCGGATTGCCGGTTTGTTCCGCTATTGGGTGCAATCGATGGCCTATTGCCATTTGCCTGCTGATACTGCACTTCCCCATCTTTCGATTTCACCACCTTTACATCGTTCTGTTGCGCCAGGGTGCCGTTTGCTGCGTCATCCAGCACTACCACAGTGCCATCGGCCAACGTAAGCATTGCCCTATTGGCGCCAGGTGTTATGCTGGTTGTATCATTAACCGGTGGTGCTTTTTTTACGATGCTCTTATTTGCACCCTCACTGTTTTTTGAAAGCATCCAGTACAAACCAGCAGTTAATAAGATCAGAATGGCGGCAGCTACGCTGCTATATACCAATATGCGCTTGCGTATTGTTTGGGTACCAACATGTATTGTTAATAATTTACCGCCCGCCTGCTTTTGACCGGCAATAATTGATTTGATGGCGGTTTTTGTTTTGGCCTTTACCTCAATGGCTGTTGCGCTGTTCTCATTTTCAAAATAAGGCGACAAATGGTCGAAAGAGGCATACCATTCAGCTATTAGCTGTTCCTCGGCCGGCGTGCAATGGCCGGCAAGATATCTGGTAAGCAGCTCTTCGGTAATTTTTGTGTTCACCTTTATATTGAATTATTTATTTTAATAACGTTTTAATTTGATCGCATTTATTATAATACTGACGGATTTGCGAACGTAAACCGCCATTATTTTTAATAATTATTTTTTCGAGAAATTGAAATAGGCATATTTTAATTAAATTCAATATCAATTAGGGGTGATTTAGATCTATATATTTAATTCTTATATGACTGCTGACTATAAGAAACTGACCGATACTGAACTATTTCTACTGCTGAAACAGGATAATATGAATGCGTTTGACGAAATGTATGAACGTCATTTTATACCCCTGTTAAATGCTGCTTATAAACGCCTGCACTCCAGAGAAGATGCCCTGGAAATGGTGCAGGACCTGTTCGTTCAATTATATGACAAACGCAAACAAATTGAGCATACTTATAACTTAGGCGGGTATTTGCAAAAAATGTTGAAGAATAAAGTCATTGACCGCTTCAGGGAGCAGCTGGTTCGTAAAAAACATTTTTACCAGCTTCAGCAAATGAATCCGGGGGCTGAACACCATGCACCCGAAGACCATATGGATGTAAAAATGCTGGAACAAAAAATTCATGCAGTTATTGAACAACTACCCGACAAATGCCGGGAAGTTTTTTTGTTAAGCCGCATCAATAATTTATCGCACCAGGCCATTGCCGAAAAGCTGAATATTTCGGTTAGTACAGTTGAAAAGCATATTGTGAAAGCGCTTAAAATTGTCAGAAAACATGTAGATCATTTCCAGGTGAACGCAGTACTGGTTACCTGGTATCTGGCAGTGAATTAGATGTGATGAATTGACCAGGCTTCGCCGGGTGCAATGCGCCAACGATGAAGTTCACATTAAATCGGGATTAGGTCTGTCTATGCATTCAACCTATTCCTCCTATTATTATAATCAAGTAAGTAACCTCGTTTTACCGGTTCATCCAATAACGACCGATGGGTTAAGGTGTCAACCATTGGTTGTTTTGTAAGGAAAGGCAGTATCAATTTCTCCGCTCTGCCATTGTCTATACCTAATCGTCTGCTGAGTTCCATGAAATCTGCTTTGCCCGGATGATTTGATTTTTCGAATGTTGTTGATCGGAATTTATCCGCAAACAGCCCTTTGTCCAACGCAAAATCTGTATCATCTACATGGATACGGGTATTCACCAGATCGTAGGCCGGACTCATAAAATAATCGCCGCTTTCACTTTCCAACAGTGAAAAATTTTTAAGATGGGCATCCCCGTTGGAAAAAAGATAGTTGAACACTACCAGCGAAAAGTATTTTTCCATTTCAATTCGCCATGCCGGTACATACTGTCTGATCAATACGCCTATTTCCTCATAAGAATAATCATACTTGAAATTGGGTCCGGCATTATCACTGGTTTTCCCGGCAAGGGTTGCAAAATCTTCCGCCCCCCATTTTGAACCATCCTCTTTTGCATCGAAACGCCGGGTAATATAGGCGGGATCGCCATTTTTAAAAAAGATCATAGCACAGGCAGCTGTATGAATGCCATAAACCTGTGCAGCAATTTGCATGGTGAGGTGTTCATTGGCAGGTAACTGATTCACTTTTTTTAAATCCCTGGGAATGGGTTTGAGCATATAGGTACCCTGCTCGCCAGGTTCGGTTAGTCTTAATTGGTTTTTCTGTAATATCATTGAGAATTTTTCCTGCACGCCTGAAATGGATATCCGTTTTCTGTTCTCCATGAATTTCTCCGTATCTGCTTCATTTTTTTGGGAAGCATCATATGGTAGTATATGGCTTACCCTTTTCCCTTGAAATAAGCGGCGCAATGCGGCAGGGCTGTAGGTGCTAAAACCTTCAGTCAGCAATGAGGGACAATATTTCAATTCTTTCATACTCATCTCGAAACAGGTTTTACAGTAATAGCGCCAATTGTATCATATTGCGCTGTAGCAGCCAACAAGCCAAAATGGTCCGACTCATCTATTTTCAATAAACGGCTTTGCAGTTG
>DASUVL010000051.1:0-7447 GCA_036379015.1 Niastella sp. | reverse complement strand
GATCATGATATTACGCAGAACATTCCCCTGTTTAATGGCGTCCTGATGTAATGTTGCCTGATTGGTCAGGAATGTAAGCTCACTGTTTTTTTGATCCGTTTCATATTGTACCGCCAGTTCTATAGTATGTTTATCGGCAACATCCAATTGAATGGAGTCGGAAAATTTTTTATAATCCTGGTAATGCCTGATAGCTGACAAATAATTTCTTTCTAAAGAATCCAGTTTATATAATGTAAGGCTGTTCTCCATAAGTAAAGGCCAGGAATTTAACTGAACTGCCAATGACCAGGCACTGTCGCTATACGAAGTTGCTTTATCGATCTGTTTTAACTGAAAATATAACTGACCTGCTCTTGTGTACAATTTAATCCGCCTGGCAACATCAAAACCAGTTTCGGCGAAATGTTGAAGTATTAATGACAAATACTTCTCCGCTTCCCGATATTTTCCGGTAAAATAATATAAGTCAATGTAAGCCATGTTTATGTAATATTTCGAGTCATCTGTGACCGGGTAAGTTTTTAAGCATTGCGACAGTAAGTCAGTAGCTTCCTGGTATTTTTGTTGTTTTATAAGACAGTCGGCCATATCGCTTACTGTTATTATAGCGTACGTATGACGTAGTAAAACCGATGCTAAAGCCTTTCCATGATAATAAAATGCTTTTTCATAATTGTACAGGTCCATATAATTGAAGGCCAGGCGTTGATAAAAGGTAGAGATCAACACGGTGTCATTGTTCTTGCGACAGTAATCGAGTGTGGCGATGGCATATCGCAAAGATTCTTTATGATTACCAACCGCAGAAAAAACATGTGAAAGTAAATCGGTTGTATAGTGAATGTCATTACTGGCCGTTTTCTGCAATTCCAACACTTCCTGCAATTCTTTTATGGCAAGTGTATATTTCCCCAATTGCTGATGCACATCCGCAAGTTCTTTTAATAATATTGCTTCGTATTTACGATCGCCTGCTTCCCGTGCCATTTGCAGGGCGGTATCGAATAAATTTAATTTAGGTGTAGCATCTGATAAGGGATGGTAAATTGCTTTAAATCTATATAACTGAGCCAGTCCCGCTTTATTGTTTGCAGCACGCAAAACCGAAAAGGCTTGTTGTAATCGTTCATTATGTTTTGGCAGATTTTTTTGATTGTAATAAAACCTTGATTCGTAACAATAACTAATTCCCTGACCGTAGGCATAGTTTAGTTTTTGGCTGAGCCCGCTACAAGCTTCACAAGTTTGTAAAAAAGCCAGGGAATCAGACGATTTTCGGCCCCGTTTCAAATACCGGTTGTAATAATTATCAATAAGCTCCAGGTAAAGACCAACCTTGCCGGTATCGGCTGGGGCTTTTGTTATTAACTTCTGTAAACTGTCAATCCGGTCATCAAATACATGCTGAGCCGATAGCTGCATAGAAAAGGCGGGAAGTAAAAGAACCGCTAAACATAAGGTTATATATAGCTTAGTACGCACAAAACAATTTTTTGGGTTTTGAAAATATCATTTGGCAAAAAATCGTCCAACCTTACCAGGGAAACAAACACGAGAGCTGGTAAAACAGCAGTTTGTAAAGATATTATTATATGGCTTTTTCGGAAAAATTAATACGGGCTAACGTAAACAGGAGTATGTGATTGCTAGCTTACTTTTTAAAGGTACGATACTTCCGGAGATTTTCGTAGTACTCCGATTTTTTCGGAGCCGGCTCTTTTTCTTTTACAATATAACGTTACCGGTAAATGCTATAAAAGGGTAGCCCTGAACAGGAAACAAGTGGTTCTGTTTCGCCCCGGTGGTTTGCAGTCAGGATGGTATAGTTGTTGATCAAATACTACACAACTAAAACACAGGTAAAATAAAGCGTATGACTGCGGCCTTACATACTATCCGCGATATTTATATATCTATGGAGCAAGGCAATATCGGCAAACTGGTAATTGCGTTGGAAGACACTGTTTGGGTATACACCGCACAATGTATGGGTGGCAACCGGCAAGGCCGTGAAGGAATTCTTCAATTAGTGCCTGCGTTTTACAGGCCAGGAACTGGTATCCAGAAAATAGCAGCGCATTTTTTCGTACAGGGTAGCCTGGTAATTGTTATGGGAAACATCCAAATAACGCCACCAGGTATTGTCATTAACCCAATACCATTTGCAGATGTATGGAGTTTTGAAGACAATACTATCCGGTCAGTGATCTTTTATTACCGCGACCCGCAGGAATTGTACGACTACCTCGAAACTTATTTAGCCGGATGGCCCGGCCGGCCTTAAAAAAAGTTGAAACAAACAAGATATATGCAAACTTTGAAAAACAACTGCGATATAAAGGATATTATAACGAAGGCATGTACCTTGAAAAGCGCAGCGGCTATACAGTTAGGAAGCGGTCAGGCCATGACGGGTAGTTTTTTGCCTGAACAGAACATATTGATCTTTGTACTGGAAGGCCAATTTGAATTTTGCTATGGTGAGACCTCATACATGGCAGAGAAACACCAGATCGCTTTTTTAAGAAAAGATGTTTTAATTCAATATAAAACCGCAGCAACAGAACAGCAAATTTCAGCAGTAAGCTTCCTGTTGTTTGTTTTGAACATGCAGTTGGTGCTTGAGTTTGCCAAACTCGCCCATTTGGAAATGATGCATTTTTCATCATTTGAAAGGGTAGTGGTTGACAATTCCAATAATAATACGCTTGCATATATGACCGCACTACAGGCTTACTTACACGATGGACGATTTATAACGGAAAATTTGGTCAGGATCAAGTTACTGGAACTGTTATTTTGTATATCCGGCAATAACCGGCGAATGCTTGAACAGATCTTGCAAATCCGGGAAAGCTATCACATGGATATAACTCATATTGTTGAAGAAAACCTCACGAATGGCATGTCGTTAAAGCAGCTGGCCATTTTATCAGGAAGAAGCCTGTCGAGTTTCAGAAGGGATTTTCTATTTATTTATAATATGCCGCCTTCCCGTTGGATTCGCCATAAAAGACTGGACAAAGCCAAAGAACTTTTGTTAAGCACCAACATGCCTGTTACCAGCATTTGTTACACATTGGGTTTTGAAAGTATCGCTCACTTTTCGCGCATCTTCAAATCGCGCTTTGGTTGTGCGCCTTCTGATTTACGCGTAAATCATTTGCAGATAGCTTGTGTTCATTAACTCTGGTCGCGTTTTTTTTAAATTCTTTCAATTTTTCAACCCGGGATTTTAAAAAATTATCCTGGGCTGAAATCGGGAGCATTTGAACTCAAGAATCGCTTGCCTTAATAACTGAATTGGCACGCAACCCATTTCAGATCAGGCGTTTCTTACCCAAAACCAGTCATTGGCAGCTATTCCGGATTAATTATACATTCTTGATCATAATTAATATTATGTTAAATAGGCTATTTACGCAAAACGGGAGCTATTACACTCCCGTTTCAGTTATTTGCCGACAACCTTGCGCAGCCGCGCAGTTTTCTTCACGGTGCTAAGCCGGTAGAAATTTACCTACAACTTTCGCCGTGGTTATTTACGCTCGCTGATTTGTGCCACCGCCGCGTTTTTTCTTCACGCCGCTAACTTGTTCGATGGCTATTCATACGCACAGATACACACTCCCGTCGCCATTACTTCTTCCCGCCGCTAAGCCGGTATAATCCTGCGCCATGGTTATTGATCCGGATAGAAAATTTGTCTTTAAATGATCCCAGCGATTTGCCCGTCCACAGATCCTGGATCTTACACGACTGTAAGCCCAAAGCTTTCAGATCTATTTCAATATTAGCAGTTGCTGGCGGCTCAGGGCCTGATGGCTGCTCGGTAAACACCAAAAACCTGACCGTAGCGCCTACATTCTGATCGGCGCCGGCTTTATCCAGGCCCGCCATGGCGGTAAACCGGTCAACGCCCGCCGGCAAATCATATTCAATCACCGAATTCGCGTGCACGCCCATCCCCGACTCGTATTTTTTGCCTTCCACCATCAATTCGCCGCCGGATACTGATCTGTTAACCCGTGGCTTTCCCCAGCCAGCCGTGGCTTTCGTCCATTTCAGCGTTGTTAATGAAATCGTATCATTTCCCTTATACAAAACCGGATTAATCCAGTCTGCATGGTCCCAGTCAATATTTTCCACAGCATCAACGGCCAGATAAAGTTTCCTGCTGCCATTCAGCTTTAGATCTATCATTTCTGATGGGTGCTGCCGGTTGATCTCCGCACTTTTCCAGATCGCCTTGCTTTCAATCATCTCCTCACGGTCTTCAATATTAAATACAGCCAGAAATTTGTCGCCATTGGCCGGGTCTTCGGCAACCCAGGCTGCTTGCTTGTCATTGCGGAAAAGCGGTTTGTTTTTGATGCTTTTATTCAGCACATACAACATGTTTTTATTGGTGATCAACGAATCTGTAAAGGCATCGTTATCGGGAAAATTTCCGCCGAACATCAGCGGCGATTTAAAGATGCTCCAGAGCGTCATTAGGGTGAATTGTTCGTCCCGGTTGAAATTGGTCATTCTTGGATCCCCTCTTTCAGCGCGGATACCAATTTTTCCCAATGGCAGCATGTCGCCATCGGGATAAGCGCCGGCTGCACGCCATTTATTCCATCGTTCAAATACTTCAAAATGTTCTTTTAATTGCCGCCAGCTGTCCCAGAAATCACCAACGGTGCGCCACATATTGGCATGTTGCTGTACATGGGCTGCATGATCGATCGGCGTTTCACCAGGCGAAGTACTCAACACGATCTTACGCCCGGTTCTATCAATTGCTTTTCTGATCATTTCTACTTCGCCGGAAAAATAAATGGGTGATGACAAATCATCAATTTTTACAAAATCAAGTCCCCAGGAAGCATATAATTCAAAAATGGAGTTGTAATATTCCTGTGCGCCTGCTTTGCCTGGCACAATGGTGTACATATCATGCAGCCAGCGGCATTGGTCACCCGTTGAATAAATATCGTTGGCAGTGAGTTTGGTGCCTTTAACAGGCAGGTTTCGTTTTACCGCAATCACCGGTATGCCACGCATAATATGAATGCCGAATTTCAACCCTTTTTTATGCAGGTAATCGGCCAGGGGTTTGAAGCCCCTACCGCCGGCCGCTGATGGAAACCTGTTCACCGCAGGTAAAAATCTGCCAAAGCTGTCGATGTTATATTCAGGATCTTTTTCATTGTAGCCATGCGCTTTATCATTGGCAACATACCAGCGAATATCAACTACCACATAATTCCAGCCCGACGACTTTAAATGGCTGGCCATATAGTCTGCATTGGCCTTTACTTCGGCCTCTGTAACTGTTGGACCAAAACAATCCCAACTGTTCCAGCCCATGGGCGGTGTGGGCGCCCAACTGTGAAAATTCTTTGTATTACCTGGTTGTGCCTGTAAAAGATACGCGGCCAATACGCCAATCGTTAAAAGAAATGATTTCATGTAAGGGCTAATTTTTTAATTCAATGTGTGATAACAATCCGGTATGTAATATACCATGCGTTTGCTATTTGTTATCAACCTGCAGGCAAATAAAAAACGCAGCCTGGAAAAGCTGCGTCAAATTGATTGAAAAATTAAACCCTTAAACCCATGCGCACGATTGTTCAGCGCATGCGTAAAGGTAATAGGCAAGATCATTTGGTAAATATGATTCCAATTAAAAGGAAATTAAAATACGCCTTATGCAACTGTCTGATACATGAATGCATCCGACGGCTGATATACGGTCCTAAACAAATGTGCCACACCTTGAAGGTGTGGCACATTTCATTCATTCAAAATTTCGTATATACTTCCTAGTGCTTTCTATCGATGTTATTGTATTTATCTGTAGTCTTCGTTACCGTATCCTGTAATTTCTTTATATCTGCATCGATCTGCTTAATGGCAGCTGCATCTTTCTTAGCTTCTGCCTGGCGTTTCTTTTGCTCCAGCGCATTTACTTTTTCTTCATTAATGATAATGAGCAGATCCAGCGCATTTTTCAGGTTGTCTTTATCTTCCATTTTCAGTTTGCCCTGGCTATCGAGCAACTCATCAACCTTAACTAAATAGGGTAATGCCTGATCAAATTTTTTGGCTGTTTCTGCACGCAGTTCGTCCTTTTTCTTCAATTCATCAGGCGTTAATTTGCCACCTGGCTTCGGACGAATATTTTTATTTTCATTATTGATCTCAACACCCTGGTTATAATATATCTGTCCTAATACCATGCTGGCATTTGCATAATCAGGTTTTTTCTCCAGCGTTTTGGTCATCACTTCAATGGCTTTTGCGATCAGCTCTTTTGAGTTGGACGGACGTTTGCTGGCATCGGGATCGTAACCAGTTTGATATAATTCAACACCGTAGTTGAAAAGGAACAGGTAGTTATCAGGATTTTCTTTTATAACCTGGTCGTATTTTTTAAACAGGTCATCTTTGTTTCCTTTTTCGCGGGCCATGTCAAGGTCAAAACCAGTCCAGAAAGGATCTGAGGGATATACTTCCTTACCTAAAGCAGAGAATTTAGCGGCATTGGTAACATCATCTTTTCTGCGATAATAATCGGCCAGCCATTTATAGATCTCTACAAACCCTTCCCCTTTTGCTTTGGCCTCGGCAATTTTTCCGTAATACACAGCTGCATCATCGGGTTTCTGCGCCTTTTCAGCCGAAATACCAGCATATAAGGTGGTGGTGGTATCTAACTTAATAGGAATAATTCCCTTTGAAGACATGAGGTCAAATACGGTCAATGAATTTTTGAAGTTCACGAACGCATCATTGTAATTGCTGGCATTATAAAAAGAAGCCGCATCTTTTGAATACCCTGTGTACAGGTCAATCAATGGCGCATTGTTATCCAGGGTTAACTGAATATTCCTTTTAGCCGCGTCTTTTTCTTTAGTCTCCAGTTCCAGATACTGCTTCATAGCTTCCAATGCAGTAGAACGGGCATCTGGCACTGATGATTTCAGGGAAGAATCACCGGCAATAGCGCCATATACTTTTGCCTTTACATACCAGGCCTCTGAAACGGTTTTATTTTTTTCAACGGCCAGTACATTGTCAATCTCCGTTTTGGCATCGGTGTATTTTTTCTTGGTTAGCAGGTCTTTAGCCTTTTCTAGTTTCTGGGCCTGTGACAAGAAACCAACAACAGCGAGCAATGCTGTCAGAAACAATTTTTTCATCTGAAAATATTATTTGTTTTTAGTCAGATGGATCTTACAATTCATCTGTGTGTTTTATATTATGTGCGACCCAATTATTGATTATCCGGATTTTCTTCTGTTCCGGGGTTTTCTTCTGTTCCGGGCTCCTCTCCATCGTTGGAGTCATTGGTATCATCCACACTTTCATCAGATGCAATCTCACTGCCATCGGTTGCCTCAATAACTTCAATTGTATCTGCCTGGGCCTCGATATCTCCATTTTCGCCATT
>DASUVL010000050.1:0-9546 GCA_036379015.1 Niastella sp. | reverse complement strand
CTTTCCCAGATTCCCTGGACCCACCATATGGTTATTCTTGATAAAGCAAAATCGTTAGAAGAACGCCTCTTTTATATAAAAGAAGCTATCAGAAACGGTTGGAATAGAAATATGTTAAAGGTCAATATCGAGACATGTCTATATAAACGACAAGGGAATGCTATCACCAACTTCGATTCAAAACTTTCAGAAAATCAGGCAGAATTGGCCAAATTAACATTGAAAAATCCTTACGTCTTTGACTTCCTGGATATTGAAGCCCCAATGCATGAACGCGATATTGAACGATCCTTATTAAAACATATCAAAAGGTTTCTGCTTGAACTGGGAAAAGGGTTTGCCTATGTCGGCAATCAGTTTAATGTAAAAGTAGAGGAAGATGAATTTGCATTAGACCTACTTTTTTTCAACTATAACCTTAACTGTTTCGTAGTATTTGAATTGAAGGCCAGCAATTTTAAACCCGAATATGCAGGTAAATTAAATTTTTATGTCAATATTATTGATGCCCAGATCAAAATGCCTGTACATAATTCCACTATTGGCGTAATACTTTGCAAAACGCCCAATGACATAGTAGTGAAATATTCTTTGCAAGGAATTCAAACGCCTCTGGGAGTAGCCGAATATGAGTTAATGCCAACTCAATTAAAAGCAGAAATGCCAACTATTGAAGAACTGGAGCAGGAAATGGAAAGGGAGATGGAAACTATGCAGCGTCCGAGTGACGAAAAAAAGAACAAACTAAAAGATATTCTTGCAAAGATAAAGGGAGAAGAAATTAAAAAATAGCCTTAAAACAAAAAAGGCTATCCGCCTGCCGGACAGCCTCCTCAATTGCTTTCAGCGCAAACCGCCTTACAATTGCTCAGGGATTTATGCATGGGCAATTCATCATAATTATAGCCAGGATAATAAAACGCCTCAAACGTAACATAGGTAAAGCCGGCTCTAAAAAAATTGATGCTCACCCATTCCACGCCCGAGGCATATTTTCCCTGGTCTACGATAGTGCCAAAATTGGTTAAGTTGTAAAACCCATCCCACCATACCTCATAATACTGATTGGGCCAGGTTGGCATAACGGTATAGGTAACCGTTTGTCCTACCTGCACCACCTCGGGCCCCATGAGATTAACACTGCATCCATCGCAATGCTGGGCTGTAGCATAAGAAGACGAGGCAAGGCTGATAGTGATAACTACCATAATTTTCAAAAAACAGGCAACCATAAACCTGTTCATAGCAGATTGAGGTTTTGCAATCGCATTTTTCATATTTGTTACAATTTAAAAGTGTAAAGGATAGGTTGTAAGATCAATAGTACTTACACCCTTTTAATAAGAAAACAATATAACCTAAATCAGTACTTGCATTAAGTGCAGAATTAGCCAGTTAATGAGTTATATTGCCCCACCTGGCCTGCTCGCACAAATACATACATCCTACACTCGAATCCCCCATAGTAAGCATTTCACCTTAAAGGAAGATAAATTTTCCAGTCATTATTGCAGTTTCCCGGCCTTTTATGTTGCACCCATCCCGCTTTCCTGTATATTTTTATATAACAAATTGTTCAAACCTGTTTCCTGAAATCCATTCCCAATGAAATATTAATTCGTATACCGAAAATGAAATGGTACTATGTTATAGTGATTCTTTTTGTGCTGCATCTTGAAGGCTTGGGTCAGTTAAACACTGGCGGTTTTCATGCCGGGTTTGGTGTAGATGCAGATACAAGAGCAGGCTATCTTAAATATGGCCCAGCTACCGGCACTATCACCAGCGACGACTGGTTCTCCTCTCCCACCGCTTCAGGAACCAATGTGATCGATACCACCAATGCTACTACTTACAGATCACTGCTGCAAGCAGGTAACAATATTTCTTTTTCAAAGCGCATGTCTGTTCCGTTATACACTAATGTAAACGGAAGGATATGGCTGGATGCCATTTATACCCGTGATTATATCGTAGGGTCAACGGACACAACTACTTTTACCGGCGGCGGAAAGAACGGTGACGACCCGGCCAACTGGCATGGCATCGCATCTTCCATTCCCGATAAAACCGACCTGTTAGATGTATATGCGCATATGCGCCGGAACGGTATCAACGTTCACGACTCCTTGTGGTTCTTTACAGGTGTTTCTACTGCCGGCACTTCGGGGTCGCGATACTTTGATGTAGAATTGTACAAAAACAATATTACCTATAACCGGGCGACCGGTAATTTCCCTACAGGCGGACCTAATGCCGGCCATACTCAATGGCTGTTTGATGCTTCAGGTAATATTACCCAGACCGGCGACATGATCGTTGCCGTAAGTTATTCGTCGGGAGCGCCTACTGTAGAAGTTCGTATCTGGATCAGCAATACCACCTACAACACTATTACGCCTAACCTGTTTAATTTCGGAAGCAGCTTCGATGGTTCTACAACCTCGTTTGGCTATGCCTCCATTGTGTCGAAAAGCGGCGCCACTGCTTTTGGCTCGGGCATCGCCAATTTATCGGCCACGCCTGCTGCTGATACAACGTATGCAACGCCCTGGGGTACGAATAATACCTCGGGCTGGTCGACCCAATACAATTCATTACAGTTCATTGAAGTTGGATTGAACCTTACGCGCATTGGCATTGATCCGGCGCTGTACGCTTCTGTTTTGAGTTCAGGCGCCTGCGGGTCGTCCTTTGCTACCATCTTTTTCAAATCGCGTTCATCGGCATCCTTCACTTCCAACCTACAGGATTTTGCCGGGCCTTTTGATTTTCTGCAAACGCCGGTGCTGGATTATACGCTATCGGCCCCAACGCTTTCATGCGCTAATACAACGGGCAGCATCAACATAAACAACCATACTACTGCAGGCTATTACACCTGGACATCCACTAACGGTAATATTACCGGCACCAGCAGTAACAGTGTGCAGTTGAACAAGGGTGGTTCCTATATTGTACAGGCAGCTGTGGCACAGGGTTGCCCGGTAACAAGAACAGATACGGTAACTGTTGCGGTTGATACATTTCCGCCGGTTGCTTCCTTTTATGTATCTACAACAGCAGATATCGCGCATTTTGTATTGCATGGCGGCAATACCAGCGCCAGCAATTACCCTACGCCTTTTGGCGGGTCGCAGGGATTGTTATGGAACTGGAGCGGTCCGCATGGGTTCACGGCTACTATACAAACTCCCATCACCGACACAGCCAATGGTTTGTATCAGTTGACAATAACCGAAATAAGAAATGGTTGTACGGCAACAGCAAGCAAGCAAATTAGCTTAGCAGTATTACGTTTCCTAAACCCGCTATTAACCGATCAGCGCAACGTAGCGGCCATGTTGTGCCGGTTAACCAATAATGGTTATCCGGGAAACACGCACCTGATTGTACATTCCCCCACCGCAGATAAGGCGACCCTGGCAATTCATAATGCATCAGGCGCTATTGTATATAATAGGAAATTAACTTTGCAAAAAGGCAGGAATGATATTGAATTACCACCCCGGCAAAAGAACCAGCTTCATGTGATTTCGCTGTATATTAATAACCAGGTAAGATTTAGTAAGAAAGCGATACTCTAGCATACAAGCAACTTGCATGTCAATCTCACTTGTGGATTGGTGTTACAACTTACATTACAATGTCCTGGTTCAATTGCGATCGGCCAAAAGGCCCATTCGCCGGTTTGTTTCCAGGTTGATACAGTAATCGATAAGACATATCTTAATACTGAACCCCGCCTTAAGCCCCGCCAAGGCGGGGTTGTTTTTTGCGCAGTAAGGTACTGACATTCACTGTGCTCCCGAACTTTCTTTTATTGCGTCCCTCTCTCTTTTTAATCACTACTAACAAAATAATTTACCGGAAAGTAAGCTGTATATGCAAAGATTTAACCGGTATTAACATGGTCAAAAACAAACCTGTTAGTACAAGTGCCGCAAGGATATAACCTCACATTATTTACGGAAACGTTTCCGCAAATAAACTATACCATTAGCATCTTTTTAACCAATTTCAACCGTTTGTTTCTTCTAACCATAATCTAATAAAATGATTGCTATTCGGAAATTCTGCTTTCTGCTGTTCATTCTATGGACAATCATCCCCTATGATGCAACAGCCCAACAAAAAAGGGTTTTCGGCAAAGTCTTAAATTCGACTAACGAGCCATTGCCGGGAGCTAATGTGACGCTAAAGGGTACCAATATAGGTACCACTACTGACAAAACGGGAACCTTTTCCCTCACCGTCCCAGACAACAAAACTGTAATTTTAGTTATCTCCTCCGTTGGTTTTGCCCACCAGGAGATAGATGTCACCAACAATGAAAATGTTACAGTTACCTTACAGGCAGCTTCAACCGAACTCACTGATGTAGTGGTGGTTGGTTACGGTACCTCCCGCAAAAAAGACCTGACCGGAGCCGTTGGTTCGGTAGGATTGCAAAGCACAGACAAAACACCTGTGTTCGGTACCGGCCAGTTGTTACAGGGTCGCGTAAGCGGCGTGCAGGTAACACAAACAAATTCACAGCCGGGTTCCTCTTTTACCGTGCGTATCCGCGGCACCAACTCGCTCACCCAAAGCAGCGATCCGTTGTATGTGGTGGATGGGTATGCCGGCGCCGACATTACCACGCTTACTCCCAACGATATAGCGTCTATGGAAGTGTTGAAAGACGCTTCGGCAACGGCCATTTACGGAAGCCGGGGCGCCAATGGCGTTGTAATGATCACTACCCGCAGAGGCGCTGCGGGAAAAAAAGCCGTTACTTTCGATGCGTATACCGGCGTGCAGAAAGTAGCCAACAAACTCAATATGATGGATGCGCCGCAGTTTGCGGCCTACGTAAATGAAGTGGCTACCAGTGCTGGGGCGGCAAAGCCCTATACAGATGCTCAGATCAATGCCATGGGCAAAGGCACCGACTGGCAGGATGAGCTGTTCCGCTCAGCCCGTATCTCCAATTATAACCTGGGCTTTTCAGGAGGCACAACCGATTCCCGTTATTTTCTTAGCATGAACTATTTCAGCCAGGATGGTATCATCATTGGTTCTGATTACAAACGAGGCACGCTCCGTTTCAACCTCGATAATAAAATAAGCGACAAGATCAAAATAGGCCTCAGTTCACAAATCTCCTATGAATCGCAATTGCAGGCGAATGTGAATACCACGGGCGGCAGCGGCGGTGGTACCTTGCTCGATGCCCTGCTATTCAACCCCGGCATCCCTGTTTACGACAGCACCGGCGCCTTCACTTACGAAAACGGTCTGCTGAATTATTCCATACCAGCAGGTAATCCGGTTGCAGCAGCTAACCTGAACAGTGATAAAAACAAGAATACCCGCATTTTTGCCAATGTATTTGGTGAATATGAAGTGGTGAAAGGACTGAAGCTGCGCACGAGCTTTGGCGGTGAATACCGAAACTTCCGCAATGATGTGTTTCGCCCAACCACCTCTTACCTGGGCGCGCAGAACGCTGGCTATGCACAGATAGTTACCAACAATAACTACAACTGGCTGAATGAAAACACCATCACCTATGATAAGAATTTGGGTGGCGGGCATGTTATCAATGCTGTAGCCGGTTTCACTTACCAGGAATTCAAGAATGCGTCTGTTACATCTACTGTAACGGGCTTATCTACAAATAACCTGAACACCGACAACCTGTCGATCGGCACGGCCGCTGACGGGTCCAGCACAACGCGGAACGCGCTGGCCTCTTTCCTGGGCCGTGTTAATTACCGGCTGCTCGACAGGTACCTGTTCACGGTCACCTTCCGCGCCGATGGTTCATCGCGCTTTGGTGAGAATAATAAATGGGGTTATTTCCCTTCCGCTGCCATCGCCTGGCGGGTGAAAGAAGAAGATTTCCTGAAGACTGTGGAAGCTATCAGCGACCTGAAACTGAGGGTGAGCTATGGCGCCACCGGTAACCAGGACATCGCCTCTTACCTGTCGCAAAAGCAATACACCGCCAACGGTTATGTGCTGAATGGTGTACGGGTGTCCGGTTTCTCCCCGGGTAATCTTCCCAACGCCGACCTTAGCTGGGAAGCTACCAGGGCGCTGGATGCCGGTTTTGATCTTGGCATATTGGGTAACCGCGTTCAGATCACCGCAGATTATTATAAAAAGAAAACCACCAGGCTGCTGTACGATGTAAGCCTGCCTACCACATCGGGATTCACTACCATGCTCCAGAATATTGGAAGTGTGCAGAACCAGGGGATTGAATTGGCGATCAACACCGTTAACATCGATAAGACGAACCTCAGATGGAGTACTTCTTTTAATATCTCCGCCAATCGTAACAAGATATTAGATATAGGTACTGCACCTTATCAATATACCGGTAAAATAAGTTCGAACCTGTTCCCCGGCGCCGGCCGCTTCTCCTCCATACTGAAGGTTGGCCAACCGATCGGTGAATTTTATGGTTATGTGTTCGACGGTATCTGGCAAACGCAGGACCAGATCACCAAGAGCGGCACCAAACAAACTGTAAAGCCCGGTGATCCTATTTACAAAGACGGTGACGACCACACACTGGATGCAACCAACGACAGAACGGTCATTGGTCATGCATTGCCAAAATTCACCTATGGCTTTACCAGCAACCTTACCGTAGGACGGTTCAATTTATTTGTACTGATACAAGGGGTGCAGGGCGTTGATATTCTCAATGAGAACAAGATCGAAATGGAGAATGGAGTTCTCTATGCCAATAAGTTTGCTTATGTAGCCGATCAAAGCTGGAGGGGTGAAGGTACCAGCAACAAATTGCCAAGCGTGATCAGTACTTTAAGACGTACCCTGGGTCCAACCAGCGAGCTGATCGAGGATGGCAGTTATGTGCGCTTCAAAACCATTACGCTTAGCTATGATCTGCCCCTTCCCAAATTAACGCATGTGTTCAAGACATCGAGCATTTATGTTACGGGACAGAACCTGATCACGATCACCGATTATTCAGGATACGATCCGGAAGTGAATTCCTACGGTAATTCAGCGGGCAATTACACTTCACTGAATGTTGACTATAACCCATATCCAAACATCAAAACCTACACACTGGGATTAAAACTCGGGTTTTAAGATCAGGGATCGTCTTGCTAACCAGTAAATGAATAATTATGAAAAAAAGTATTTTTCTTATAGCAGGCGCCGGCCTTATGTTGATGGCCTCCTGCAAGAAGCAACTGGAAGAAAAAGCCTATAGCTTCCTTACGCCATCCAATTTTTACAAGAATGCCACAGATGCACAAGCTGCCATTAACGGCGTGTTCAGTGTTATGCAGGCACAAACCCACTACCAGCGTACGGTTTATCTCATAACGGAGTTGCCGGCTGATCACCTGACGGTGCCTACCAACAGCACAGCAGAGCGAATTGAACTGAATCAATTCAAATTTACACCTACCAACGGCGAGATCGGCAACTGGTGGACCCGCTCTTACCTGATGATCAGCCGGGCCAACGACGTGATCAAATTTGTGCCTAAAATTAATATGGACGTAACCCTCCGCAACCACATAGTAGGCAATGCCCGGTTCCTGCGGGCATTAGGGTATTTTGACCTGGTAAGGAATTTCGGCGATGTGCCATTGCTGTTACGTCCTATCGAAACAGCCGGCGATTCACTGCTTTTCCCTGCAAGAGCGGCCGCCGCTGACGTTTACAAGGCTATCATCGAGGATCTTCAATTAGCAGAAACCAATTGCCTGCCCGAGAGTAAGATCGTCGGTGCAAATAAAGGGATGGCATCTTCCGGCGCAGCTTCTGCACTACTGGGCAAAGTATACCTGCAAAGGGCCAGCACCCCTTTTGCCGATGCGCAGGACAACCAGAATGCGCTGGCTGCGCTCAACAAGGTGATCAACTCCAAAGAATACATATTGCTGCCGAAATACCAGGATGTGTTCGACAATACCCAGAAGTTCAGTAAGGAGCAGATCTTCTCCGTTCAGTTCGGACCGGTAGCTTCCAACATTACATCCAATATTATTCTTCGGATGTTCTATCCTGCCGGATATGGTGGGGCAGCCTCTTTTTTCGTGTATGATAATTATTTCCAGAATGGATATTTCGCCGCCGATAGCATTCGCAAAAACTGGAATATGGCAAATAAAGCGCCCAATGCCACTGGTAGTGCCCTTGTAACCGTTACACCATTCGTATACAAATACCGTGACCCATCCTACGTTCAAAAAACTAATTTTTCCAATGTGAACTGGATCGTACTACGCTATGCAGACGTGCTGCTGATGCAGTCAGAAGCGCTGAATAATATCAATCCGGCCGACCCGGCCAAATTTGCCGGTATTGATTCGGTAAGGTCAAGGGCCGGGTTAAAAGACCCAACCCAGCAACTCAATTTAACAAATACACCTTCAAAGGATGCTTTCATCGACAGCCTGGTAAAAGACAGAGGGCGTGAACTGTTTGTTGAAGGCCATCGTAAATATGACCTGATTCGCCTGAAGCGTTACAAACAGGTTATGCAGCCATTGGGTATTACGGTTGCGGACTACCAGTTCCTGCTGCCCATACCGCAAACAGAGCGCGATGTAAACATCAAGCTTGGCCAGAATGATGGCTATCCGCAATAATTAAGTTAGTTTTCTTTCATACAGCAAAAGGTCGTCCCGCTGGTGGGATGGCCTTTTTGTTTTTGACAGGGTGTGCTACACTTACCCTGGTCCTGACTTATATCCATAACGCAGTGCGCCACACCTACCGGCCCACACCTACTTTATTACCCATTTCTCCCCTTTTATTGACCAATCCCTGTTTGTTAAAAAAAAATATAGGAACTTATGCGTTGAAGTGTAACGTATGAAAAAAATTTATCTGTCATTTCTATTGATTGCTGCTTTTTCGATGACCTTCGCACAACCTGTTCCCCAAAATGGTCCATTGAAAGTTTCGGGAATTAATCTTGTTAACGAAAAGGGACAGCCGGTGGTGTTGCGGGGTATGAGTTTCGGCTGGCATAATTGGTGGCCACGATTTTATAACGCAGGCACGGTAAGCTGGTTAAAAAAAGATTGGGGATGTAATGTAGTACGGGCAGCCATGGGCGTTGAACCAGATGGCGGATATATAAAAGCACCAGATTGGTCGATGGGAAAAATTAAAGAAGTGATTGATGCCGCCATTAAAGAAGGCATATATGTGATCGTTGACTGGCATAGCCATAATATAAGACAAAAGGAAGCCCAACAATTTTTTACAGAGATAGCCACTAAGTACGGCAAGCACCCCAATATCATTTACGAAATTTTTAATGAGCCCGAGCAACAATCATGGGCTGAAGTGAAGGCTTATTCCATAGAACTTATTAAAACGATCAGGGCCATCGATCCGGATAATATTATACTCGTGGGTTCGCCACATTGGGACCAGGATATTCATCTGGTTGCCGATGATCCCATAAAAGGGTATAACAACCTGATGTACACATTTCACTTTTATGCTGCTACACATAAGCAGCCAATACGAGATAGAGGGGATTACGCACTTAAAAAA
>DASUVL010000049.1:0-20065 GCA_036379015.1 Niastella sp. | reverse complement strand
ATGCGCCCGCTATTCCTAATGAGCCGCGTGATGTTTCTGCTGCGTCAGTAATAGCTTCCGGTTTGCTTGAACTGGCCAAATACAGTAAAAACAAAAAAGAATACCTGTCGGTAGCCAATACCATATTGCAAAATTTAACGCTGCACTATCGCTCGCCAATAGGTGAAAATAAAGGATTTATCCTGTTGCATAGCACAGGTTCCAAGCCAGCAAATAGCGAAGTAGATGTACCTCTAAACTATGGGGATTACTATTACCTGGAGGCGCTGCTTAGAAAAAAATAAGTTTAAATAGTTATAGTAACATAGCCCCGCCATTGGCGGGGTTTTTTCTGGCTAAGATCGTTTAATAGAATGCAAGCCAGGCGGAAGCGGCGTCTTGTAATAATAAGTTAGTTGTGGTAGTAAAAAACACAGGTTAGTGTGCGTTATGTATCTGCTTAACCTGTTCATTGTTCCATTAACCAAAACCACCTATATGCTAACGATGCCAACTGCCAGGTGCCGGAATGCATTCTATTGTAAGAATGCATCCGGCCTCAAAAAAATGCTTTCTTGTGTCCTGTTATTTTTTGCCGGGTTACCCATTGGTTTTTCCCAGGCGCCATTGGTGTCTTTACAAAACGGCCAATTGGTGTATAATAAGTATGCGAACGCACGCCAGACAAATGTCGTAAACCAGATACCCGACTTCTCCAATTGTGGTTACCGGGGCGGCGGCGTGAAAATTCCTGATGTTCCTGTAGTAAAAACAATTCAGCCGGTGCCCGGTAATAACCGGGCACTGATACAGGCTGCCATTGACAGTGTATCGGCATTAACGGCTGATGCCAATGGTAGAAGGGGAGCCATATTGTTAAAAGCCGGGATATATGCGGTTGATAGCGCCCTTACCATTAAAGCCGGTGGCGTGGTATTGCGCGGGGAAGGTAATGGTGTTACCGGAACTGTTTTAATTGCCACCAGGCAGCTGCAACATAATTTTATTGTACTGCAGGGCGCGGGGAATAATTATGGTGAAGTCAGCGGCAGCCGTGTGCACATTGCCGATACCTATGTGCCTACGGGTACCAAAACCATTACCGTTCCGGCAGGGCACACTTTTGCAGTAGGTAATACTATAGTTATACAAAAAACACCCAATGAAGCCTGGATCGATACCCTGAATATGCGTCAATATGGCTGGACGACTTCTCAATACCGCATCACCTTTGAGCGGCAGGTAATGGCCGTGCAGGGCAACACGCTCACTTTAGATATTCCCGTAGTGGACCCAATAGAACAAGCTTATGGCGGGGCTGATGTTTACAGGTCAAACGTCAGTGGCCGTATAAAAGAATGCGGCATAGAGAATATGCGCCTTGAATCGGATTTTATAAGCGATACCAGCGAAAATCATGGCTGGGTGGCTATATACCTGGCCCGGGTGGAGAATAGCTGGGTCAGGAATGTGGTGGCTAAATATTTCGGTAATACGTGTGTAAGTATATTGGGCCAGTCACGAAACAATACCGTTGAAGATTGCGCTATGATAGATCCGAAATCTATTACAACGGGTGGTAGGAAATACTCGTTCAATATGGATGGCTACGCGACCGGTAATTTATTTCAACGGTGTATGACCTGGGGTGGCCGGCATGATTATGTGAGCGGGGCCAGGGTAACCGGGCCCAATGTGTTTTTAGATTGTGTGGCGGAAAATACATTCGATGACATTGGGCCGCATCACCGGTATAGTGCTGGCTTGCTTTTCGATAATATTTATGGTGGTCGCATGCGGGTACAGGATAGAGGCGCCTCCGGTACGGGACATGGCTGGGCCGGCGCACAAACCTTATTCTGGAATTGCCGCTCTGTTAAAAGTGATTTTGAAGTACAGAGTCCGCCCACCGCCCGCAACTGGGGCATTGGTTGTATTGGGCTTGTTCAGGTAAATACCGGTTATTGGGAAAGCTGGGGTACGCATGTATTGCCCCGCAGCCTGTATTTGCAACAACTGCAGGAACGAATGGGTGCACAGGCGGTAAATGATATC
Organism: Niastella sp.; assembly: GCA_036379015.1. Classification (GTDB taxonomy): domain Bacteria; phylum Bacteroidota; class Bacteroidia; order Chitinophagales; family Chitinophagaceae; genus Niastella. The sequence continues at coordinate 18,031 of DASUVL010000049.1, read as the reverse complement.
GCCACGCCACAACAGTTACAGAATACGCTACGCGACTCGTTAAGGGCCAGGGCAATAAGAATAGCCGCGGAGCCACGCGTATCGCCCGGCACAGTACCGGGGACTTCATTTGATGTAACAGATAATGGCGGAACGATCTCTGCCCAGTACCCTAATACGAATGCAGCAGAAGATGTTCCCAAATTGATTGATAATAGTGTTCAAACAAAATACTACCGCAGCGGAAGGACCAATTTATGGGTACAATATCAGTCAACCGTAGCCGCCATTGTTACGTATTATACCATAACATCGGCCAATGATGTTCCCGCACGTGATCCCAAAGACTGGACCCTGGCCGGCTCCAATGATGCGGTGAACTGGACGGTGATTGATACCCGTTCAGGAGAAACCTTTGCCTCCCGGTTTCTGAAAAAAACATACCTGATCAATAATAACTCCACAGCCTATAGCTATTACCGGCTAACCATTTCAGCCAATAACGGGCAAACAGGTACGCAATTTGCCGAATGGGAATTGTTCGAGCGACGGCAACAATTAATTGCCATCAGCGATATACCCGATCAAACGTATGGCGACGATCCTTTTGAGTTGGTGGCGAGTTCCAGTTCAGGACTACCTGTTACTACTGAATTGATTTCCGGTCCTGGTATGCTAGTTGATTCATTTGTAACGATAACCGGCGCCGGCGCCATTACCTTTCGGTTTAGTCAGGCTGGAAATGATAATTATTTTCCGGTTGTTGTTGAAAAAACGGTGACCGTTCATAAAGCAGGGCAACAAATTTCGTTTGGCGCTATAGCGCCGAAATTGAAATATCAACAGGTAACTTTGATTGCCACTTCTACGTCGGGTTTACCTGTAGGATTTAATGTGGTGTCAGGGCCTGGAAAATTAACAGACAGCACCCTGAAATTAAACGGTGAAGGACTGGTGACTATACAGGCCGATCAGCCAGGCAATGAAAATTATGAACCGGGCCAACCGGTTCAACAAATGATACTGGTGTTGGGACTTGAATCGGTGACAGATGAGTTTCGATTACGGGTATTTCCCAATCCAACGCATGGTGCATTCTTCGTACGGTTTAATCATGTAAAAGGTCGAAGCTATACATTTACCATTTTTAATAACAATGGATCTGTTGTGGTTAACACAGTTGTTAATGCAGAAAGCGCTATCAATGAGGTACCCTTTGATTTAAGTACCAGGCCCAATGGGTATTACTTTTTGCATGTAACGGATGGAAAAAGCAGGGTAGTACGGATTCTGGTGAAATATTGAGATGAGAAGCATGGCAACCCGAAAACGTAGAAAAGAAAGACCGCATAACATTGATTGTCAATATATTGCAAATAGGTTATTCACATGAATAACCTATTTGAGTTAATAGAATCAGCTATTCAGGAGAGTTGGTTTAAAAATTGATAATGCGCAAGAAATTGTATAATTTAGTAACTAATTAGTTGAATTTTGAAGGCTATTCTTATAATTGTGGCATGAATTAGTAAATATGGCCATGTTAGAAGAAGATGTACAAAAATTCCTACAGGACTTTAAAGTAAAGCTTGACGTTTGGGGAGTTGTATTTCGTGATGACAGGGGCAAAAATGCCAGGGCGCTTTTAGAATTAGACATTACACCTGTATACCGGGAAAAGATATTGAAAGAATTGCTGGTAACTGATTTTTGTGAAGGTGCGAAAAGAGAGTGTTTATATGGCGGTGCAGATATGTGGGTTTTTGGGAAATTAATCAATGGAATGGAAGTATACATTAAGATTACGTTGGGTTTCGGCGGAGCGCAGGTTATTTGTATTTCGTTTCATTGTGCAGAATTTCCAATGAAATATCCTTTAAAAAGTAAATTATGAAAAGTCCATTTACCGGAGGTGTCACCAGATTGGAAAAAGAGCCGAGGGTTCTTGAGTACAGAAAGGATAAATTTGAGGTGCTTTATCATTTTTATGCGTGTGTTGATACCAGTGAACAATTTACCACTACCGAAATTGACACACTCAATTTGAACCAGGTTCATAACAAGTACAGAGAAAAATATGGCATCCCCTTTATAGATGAAATTAAAAACATCCGGGAGAAATACGGAATGAGTGCCGCTAAAATGAGTGAGGTGCTTGGCCTTGGAGCTAATGTATATAGAAATTATGAAGCAGGAGAAATGCCCAGCGTTTCAACCGGAAGATTAATCAGGCTGGCTGAAGATGCAGAAGAGTTTAAGAGGCTGCTTGAGATGAGTAAAAATGTTTTTGAGTCACATGAATATGAACGGGTAAAAAAGAAAATAGAGCAGGCGCAAAGTGTTGAAGGGCAGGTACAGGAATTGTGGAAAGGATGGTTGTCGGGAAATAATTATCCCAATATTTACAATGGATATAGGGTTCCTTCTTTACAGCGAATTGGGAATATAGTGCGTTTTTTCGCTCAGCGAAATACGCCATTTACTACTGCGCTTAATAAATTAATGTTTTATTCAGATTTCGGACATTTTAAAAAGCATGGGCATAGCATTAGCGGAATGTGTTATAAAGCTCTACCCAAGGGGCCTGTACCAGAGAATTATGGAGGAATTTACAACTATGTGGTAAATGCAGGATTTGTTAAAGTTGAGGAAATGGATTTCGGTGATTTTGTTGGCGATCGATTTATTACAGATGAAGTTACCGGTTATAACGTTGAAGATGCTCTTTTTGTGGAAACCGAATTAGAAATGATGAAATTTGTATCAGAAAAATTCAAAGGAAAAACTACCAAACAAATTGTTGAAGTTAGTCATGAAGAACCCGCCTGGCAGGAAAATATAGGTGATTATAACAGGATAAGCTTTGAGTATGGGTTTGAATTGAAAAATATAGACTGATAAATTAGAATCTGTAAGTATTATATAAAACCGTTTGAACAATTCTTGCCAAAATAAGTGAATAAATTGCGGGTTACTTTAAAAGAACGGGATATAATATTTGGTTAGTTGCAGTGTACTATATTATTCATAATAATTGCCTGTATGAAAAATGTTGTTTCTGCATTAGTGTTGTTTTGTTGTTTGCAGCATAGTGTTTCTGCACAAACTTCTGCTAAAAGTGAAAGCCGCGATAAACGCATGGAGTGGTGGCGCGAGGCCCGGTTTGGCATGTTCATTCACTGGGGGGTATACGCAGTACCGGCTGGTTATTATAACGGCAGGCCCATAGCCCGTATTGGTGAGTGGATCATGAACCGCGGTAAGATACCTGTAACCGATTACCAGGCATTTGCTGCATCATTCAACCCGATTAAATACGATGCCGATGCATGGGTGAAAGTAGCCAAGGAAGCCGGTATGAAATACATTGTAATTACCGCTAAACACCATGATGGCTTTGCCATGTTTAAATCAAATGCCAGTAAATGGAATATCGTAGATGCCACGCCGTATGGCAAAGACCTGCTGACGCCATTGGCCGAGGCCTGTCGTAAATATGGTATTAAATTGGGGTTTTATTACTCACAAGCCCAGGACTGGACTAATCCGGGTGGTGCTGCTTCACGAAAAGTAGCCAGTGAAGGATGGGCCAACCCCGATTCTGCTACTATTGATGCGTATACCGCTGCCCATAGTGGTCATTGGGACCCGGCTCAAACCACCAAGACCATGGCGCAATATATTGATGAAGTGGCCGTGCCGCAGGTGAAAGAATTATTGACCAATTATGGTGATGTGGCGGTGTTGTGGTGGGATACGCCAACCGATATGACTGATGAATTTGCGGAAAAGCTGAACGCAACGTTGGCGTTGCAACCAAATATTATTACCAACGACCGGTTAAAACGTCCCAACTTTCCCGGTGATTATAAAACACCTGAACAAAGAATTCCAAGAGAAAGCGAGCTGGATGGCAAGGATTGGGAAACCTGTATGACCATGAACGGAACCTGGGGATTCAAAAAAGATGACCATAACTGGAAAAGCGCAGAGACCATGATCAGGAACCTGTTGGATATTGCTTCGAAGGGTGGTAATTATTTGATGAACGTTGGTCCCAAGGCCGATGGCACTTTCCCTGATGAAAGTATAGAGCGGTTAAAACAGGTTGGCGCCTGGATGAAAGTGAATGGAGACGCGATCTATGGAACAAAAGCCAGTCCGCTGGCAGCAGTGGAATGGGGCCGTATTACAAAGAAAGAACAGAATGGCAATACTACTTTATATGTGAGTGTTTTTAACTGGCCGGCCAATAAAAAACTGGTGCTGCCCGGTTTGCAACAACCGGCTATATCGGCTGCCTTACTGGCCACCGGTAAAAAGCTGGTTACTGCTAAGTCAGGTGAGGGATTGGTTATTACGCTTCCTGAAAATGCACCAGATGCCATGGCATCTGTTATTAAACTGCAGGTAAAAGGAATTGTGGCTGACAAGCGATTTACTGGTGCTGGCGCCAGTGGGCTAGGCGGTGTGAAGGAATAGTACAGGATAAGAAATTTACAGCGTTTTGTATACTGGTTTGAGACCGGAACATTTTATAAGCGTTTAGTTAGTTAGTTAATTGGCGGCATCCTACTATAGCGGGATGTCGCCTTTTTATATTATGCCCGTATATTTGCACCCAATTCCTGCACATATGAAAAAAATGATATTGTCAGTGTTGTTAATTATTACAACTGTATGTTCCATAAACGCCCAATCGGTAGCCGATACTACCATGTCGAAATCAAAAGCGGCGAAATGGTTCAAGAAAAAAGAATGGTTGAATGGAGTGGCGCTGAAGCCGCATAAATCTATCAACAAGCAAGAGTTTGCCAGGCAGTACCAGATCAACAAAACCTATTGGGATAAAGCCTTTGCTTTTTTGAAAGAACAGAACCTGCAAACGCTGGCCAAAGGAAAATACCCCATCGATGGAGATAATGTATTTGCCTCAGTGACCGAGGATCCCAGCAAAGATTTTGATAAAACAAACTGGGAGTCGCACCGGAAGTATATCGATGTACAGTGCATTATTATTGGGGAAGAAAAAATGGGTAAATGGCCCGTTGCAGAAGTTACAACAGTTACCAAAGAATACGATGAAAAAAAGGATGTTGCTAATTATACAGCCCCGGGAAAATTCTATTCAATACCCGCCGGTACATTTATAATCTTTTTTCCCGGCGAGGCACACCGTCCCAACATTACACCGGGCGGAAATAAAGTGGTTAAGAAGATTGTGATCAAGGTAAGAGCGGCGTAAATGAAATGAGAAATTAAGAATAAGAAACAGAGAAATGAAAAAGGGAAAGCCAAAACCAGTTACAGGTTTCAGGTCCCTTAGTTCCTGATTCTATAGATTGTCAGTGAGTAGCCTTTTTGTGATTGCATTTCCCGTTTGCCGTTTGCCGTTTCACGGTTTCCTCGCTTTTAATTGCGTCAGGTACAGTGAGCCGGGTTGCAAACCTTCTTTATTTTGTCCTTCCCATTCTCCATCGGGACGACCAGATAAACGGCCGGCATATTTTCCGCCCGTTAATCCAATGCAATAATTTTTTCCATTGGCCCAGGGATTTTGAACTGCCGCGCGTTTGGCAGTGCAGTTCCATACAACCTGTGTAACCCCTGCCCAACCATGACCGCTACCCCAATTGCCCCGGTCCTGGATGTTGATCTCGCCATCGGTAATAATATTATCGTACAACGTGCCTGTTGACCAGCGGTGATGGGGCCCGATATCGGCGTGTGTTTGTGCAGCCGTACAATTATAGAATACATTCGGACCGCAAACCCGGGCGCCGGTTACATAATCATGGCGTCCTTCTGTAGTGTGGCAGTTCATGATCAAATTCTGCTGTCCATCATTATTAAACGAATAACGGCGTCCGCCGGTGATCTTCGATTTGGCATCCAAACAACGACTATCGGTTACAGTAATCCATTTTGCCAGGTCGTTCAGGTGAACGCATGCATACCCAAAATAGCGCGAGGTTACATGCCGCACCCAACCGTTTTCAATTTTGTCAATTTGGATGGCTGTCCAGCCATGATCTTCTGCGGTGTCGCTATTAAAAGTTGATTCAAAACGTAATTGTTCAATACCCACTTTCGATAGGCGGCCGGTAAAACTGTATTGAAAGATAGCTCCGCCACCATATTGTTTTTCCATCGACATCACCACCGGATTATCAATAAAGATGGTTTTGCCCTGTATTTTAGTGATCACCCGTTCATAACGCAGGTCGTATTCTTTGGGCCTCCATTGTTTGGTTCCGCCCCGTTCAGCAATGGCATCCATTTTCAGGTCTTTCACCCAGGTATCAGTACCCGGACGGAACAATATTATTTTATCGCCTGCTTTGAAGCCGGCTACTGACTCTACATGAAATGAGGTGGCGCCGGTTGGTACATACGCATCTGTGATAGCAACCCGCGAACCTGGCAGTTCTTCTATATTGCCCGTTCCTGAAATATCAACCAATACACGTTGGGTATTTCCGGTTGCAATAAGCCGGGTGTCCTGTTCTCCATCGCCTTCGCCGCGGAGAATAACGCCGCTGGTTGCAATACGAATGGTGCCTGCAATTTTGTAAGCGCCCTTTTTTAACAGGATAGCGCCCCGAAACCCGTTTTTATCGGGGGAGCGGTGCGACACTTCGTCAATGGCATCCTGTATAATTGATTGGCTGTTATCATCACTGGCCGAAATGGTTTTTACAACCGGTACATCGGGAATCGGTTGGTCACCCTGGCTATATCCTACACGGCTGAAGTCGGGAATGGTATTGCCTTTTTCATCCGGATGGTATTGTATGTTACCATTAGCTGTTACCGTAACAAATTTAGATTCCCATTTGTCGGCCGGAAGGTGGAAACTGAAAGCAACTATAATAAAAGAGGCAGCAACAATTTGTTGGCGCTGGCATGTGGTCATAATATATAATAGGATAAGCTATTGTTTCTGTATAAACTCCCGCTGGTAATTGAGCGGGCTTTTGCCTGTGATGAGCTTGAAGTATTTATGAAAACTGGTGAAATTATTGAATCCGCTTTCGAAGCATAATTGTTTAATGCTCATTTTATTTTCGATCAACAGCTTGCAGGCATGTCCCACACGCACCTCGATCAGAAATTGCGAAAACGTTTTCCTTGTTTTCGATTTAAAATAGCGGCAAAATGAGTTAGGGCTGATGTTTGCTACCGAGGCAATTTCATCCAGCTGTATCGGTCGTTTAAAGTTCTTCAGGGAGAAATCGTAGATCGCATTGATGCGGTCGTTTTCAGTATCCAGTTGTTCGTGTTTGAAGCCAATGGATGATAAAGGCACCAACTGTGTACATTCAGCAATAGCTGTTAATGCTTCCGTAAGTAGCATAATGCGGTGTGGCCCTTCGGTATGCAACAACACATCCAGGAAATCAGCTACGACCGTGCGGGTTTTACCGGTGATCTGTAAACCGCGTCTTGCCTTATCCAACACGGTTTTAATTTTAATATTTTCCGGCAATTGTAAGAATTGTTCGCCCCAGAAGTTCTCACAAAAATGACAAACCCTCACATCGGCAGTTGCTGTTACATTTTCGTCGAAATAGGAGTCATCGAATCGCCAGTAATGCGGCAAACCTGAGCCTACCAACACTACATCACCAGATTTGAACGATTTGATGTTATCGCCGATAAACTGGGTGCCTTCTCCTTTTCTGAAATGAATAAGTTCGATCTCCTGGTGGTAGTGCCAACGATTGTTGACGTAAGGAACAAGATCCTGCCGAACGCTGAATGAATGGTGGATCTCTTTAGATACTTTTAATAGCTGGGGCCTCATAATTAAGCTATTTTGACTTCAAATGGCAAATTTTTGTGCAATCAGAGGTAATTTAGATTAACTTTTAGGGCTGACGTAATAAATCTACGCTAACGTTTCCGTAAAAATTCCTGTCTTCCAATTCACGGTAAACAGCAATTGCCCTGCTAATCTGCATTACAACTAATAAAGACACCAGTCAGCAGCAAAAGGGGTAGCAGGTATGGTAAAATTGATGAATAATTAGACAATTTGCTGAACCCGGCATTTGTGCATAACCTATTTATTTGCTTTTTAAACTGATCTGTTAAGCAGGTATAGGTTACTTTTCACCACTATTTTTTCCTGGATAACATTTTTGTCGATACGCATAGCCATAAAAGAGGCCGGATGCATGGAATTTACAAACGTTAAAACAAATTACTATGGCTGAAACTCTCCGTAATCCTTTTATTAAGATACACGCTAATGATAATGTGCTGGTTGCATTGCAAGATCTGGCTGCAGGTACGGTTATTTCTGAGGGTGGGGATCTAATATTGCTGCCACAGGATGTGGCTGCCAAGCATAAGTTCTTTATTAATGACATGCAGGCAGGGGATGATGTTATTATGTATGGATCGCTGGTAGGAAAAACCCAATCTGGTCTCCGAAAGGGAACTCTTATGACAACTGCCAATACCCATCATGCGGCCGGAGATTATTCTTACCGTAATACAAAAATATCGTGGCAAAAGCCCGATGTGTCGAAATTCGTAAACCGTACGTTTAAAGGATATAAAAGAAGGGATGGCCGGGTTGGAACAGCCAACTACTGGTTGTTTATTCCAACCGTATTTTGTGAAAACAGGAACCTCGATGTAATAAAAGAAGCCTTGTGGAATGAACTTGGTTATGCCGTTACAGATAAATACAGACGATTTACGAAAGACCTGTTCAATGCCTATACTTCAGGTGAAAATATAGAAAACATTTCGTTGAATCCGGTGCCTGCTACTGATCAGAAGCGGTTTTTTAAAAATGTTGACGGAATAAAGTTTCTGAACCACAGCGGTGGTTGTGGCGGTACCCGGCAGGATGCAGCAACGTTAAGTGCGCTGCTTGCGGCTTATGCCGATCATCCGAATGTGGGCGGTGTTACCCTGTTAAGCCTGGGGTGCCAGCATTTACAGGTAACCGATTTTTTAAGCGACCTGAAAAAAAGAAACCCGGCATTTGATAAACCACTGTACATATTTGAGCAGCAGCAAACAGTAAGTGAAGAGGAATTGATTTGTGAAGCCATTCGCAAAACATTTTTGGGAATGACAGATATTAATAAGATAGAACGAACACCAGCTGCATTAAGTGAGTTATGTATTGGTGTGAAATGTGGAGGCAGCGATGGGTTCAGCGGTATTTCGGCTAACCCTGCGGTTGGACATACTGCAGACCTGCTGGTAGCATTGGGCGGTAAAATTCTGCTGGCAGAATTTCCCGAGTTATGCGGCGCCGAACAGGCTTTGGTAGATCGTTGTGTCAGTGAAGACGTTGCCAATAAATTTATACACCTGATGCAGGCATATAATGGGCAGGCTATGAAAGTGGGATCAGGATTTCATATGAATCCATCGCCAGGCAATATAAAGGACGGATTGATCACCGATGCCATTAAATCAACCGGCGCCGCACGCAAAGGCGGTACCTCACCGGTTGTAGCCGTACTTGATTATACCGAACCTGTTGACAAGGCCGGTTTAAGCTTGGTGTGCACACCAGGCAATGATGTAGAAGCAACCACCGGCAAAGCCGCCTCAGGCGCTACTTTAATTTTGTTTACTACTGGTTTGGGAACGCCAACGGGTAACCCGGTGGCGCCTACAATAAAAATTGCCACCAATTCGGTTCTCGCCCGACGTATGGGTGATATTATTGACATTGATACAGGAAGTATTATCACAGGCGAAAAAAATATAGCGGAAGTTGGAGAGGAGATCCTTGAATACTGTATTCGGGTAGCCAGTGGCGAAGCCATACCTAAAGCAGTACAGCTTGCGCAGGATGATTTTATTCCGTGGAAGCGTGGCGTATCATTATAGATTGGGCAACGTTAAAGCCGCATCACTTTTTCTTTACAAAAGCTGAGATGGTGGTTATTAATTCTTCGCTTATGGGAAGTGTAGGCGTAATATAGGCTGCCAGGTTTTCTTTTCTATCGCCTTCTACGATCCGGAAAACATGATTCATGTTCTTAATGAGCGTCAGTTGCGCCTTTGTGTTTGATTTTGACAGCAGGTTGGCGTCCTCAACAGTCACCTGCAGATCATTGGTACCCTGGATGATCAGAACGGGGATCGTTAATTTCTTTATTTCTGTTTGCGGGTCATAATGGAACCAGGAGATCATAAAGGGTTGTACGCTGGGTCTGAATAAAGCAAATAACACCCCAGGTACGTTTTGAACGGTCTTTCCCATTACCAGGCTGTCGATAATAGGGTAGGAGGGATCTTTTACAGAAGGTGGCTGGTTGGCCAATTGCTCTTTCAAAATTTTATCGGCCGATCGGCCGGCGCCGGCAATGGAAACAAAACCACTGGCTGTTTTCCATGCTGCTATCATGCCAATGAGTGATCCTTCGCTATGCCCGGCTACAAATATTTTGGTAAAGCGGGTATCTTTTTTTAGTAAATCTATCCAACCCCGGGCGTCATTGATATAATCTTCGAACCGCAGATCGGCTTCGTTCTTGCCAGCGCTTTTACTTTCACCAATTCCTCTTTTATCAAATCGCAATGAAGCTATATTGCTTGATGCTAAACCATACGCGAGCTTTTTCAGGCTCTCATTTTTCATCATAGGATTATTGCCATTGCGGTCCGTTGGTCCCGAACCGGCAATAATTAAAGCAACCGGCATTTTCCCTGGCTGGTTGGGTATCGTTAACGTACCAGTAATGTCACCACTGGCGGTATGCAGCACAACGGTTGTTTCGGTAAAAGTAGTATCCATATCAGCGATAGCCATTGACGGGATATTTAATAACACGAGCATTGCTGCAATCAACCAGGCTTTATTCATAATTTATTGTATCAGTAAAATGGAAGTAAAAAGGATGCGGCTATTTCTTGCTAAAGTCCTTTAGCATTTTCTTTTCTTTCTGGCTCAGGCTGTTTATTCCCCGCTTGCTTATTTTATCGAGTATTTTATCTATTTCCTGTTGCTTCTGGGACTGGCTTTCGTTGTATTTGTGATCAATAGAATAATGATCCGTATGTGTTTTAAAAAAGAGATTATCGATCAGTAAGAGATGTGGTCTTGTTATAATAAGGTAAATAAATACCAACGTTGGCACAGCTATAATTAAAATGGTAATATAATTTTCAAGGAGCGCCGATGGACGCAGGGCAATGGCTATGAGCATCCCGATGATGGCGCCCCCTAAGTGGGCTTCATGCCCGATATTATCTCTTTTAGAGCGTACTCCGTAAATAGTAAGACCAATGTATAACAGTCCAAACAACCAACCTGGCAAAAACATGATATTAATACCCGGGTTCAGTGCAATGGTGGCAAAAATGGCTCCGTTTACTGCACCCGATGCCCCAACAGAGGTGTAATCGCCCTGGTTTTTATACACCAGCAGTGAAAGCAGATTACCGCCCACGAGACTGGCAAAATATACCAATAAAAATTGAATGGGGCCGAGCATGGCAATTAATGATCCTGCAAAAAAATACAGACCCAGCATGTTGAAAATAAGATGCATCCAGTTAACATGCAAAAAGCCCGATGTCACCAGCCGCTTGTAATCTTTGTAAAGGCGCACCTTGTCAACACCGAATTCATATTTTCCAAAAAAGAAATGGTCTTTAAACCCTCTGTATGAAACAAAAGCGGTAACTAAAATAAGTATCAAACTGATCATTCCTGATGTCATTCGAATAAGTTCATTATAATAAACATACTAACGATAATAGAAAGTTGCAAATATTTGTTAAATACGGATCGTTCGCTATACGAATGGCTGCTTTAATTTACTTAACTCGTTGCAGCTGTTGACGCCCGCTCAATTAATTGTGATGGCAGGACCATTCTTTTTTCATACGGCATCAACATTTTCTTTTCTATGATCTTAAACAAAATGTTTGCCGCTTCGCGACCAATGTCATAGGCCGGCTGAATAATGGTAGAAAGCGCCGGATCGAACAATGCGGCTGCCTGCAGGTTTGAAAAACTGATCACTTTCACATCCTGCGGAATATGCAAATTCATTTCTTTACATACTTCGTAGGTGTTAACCGCAAACTTTTCAATAGCTGCAAAAATGCCATCGGGACGAGACTGTTTTTGGAAGAGTTGCTTGAGTATTTCGCGATTAATATAATCTTTTCCCGTTAATTCAATAAACTGAGGTGGGGCAGTTACTTTATATTTTTCCAGGGCGGTCTGATACCCCGCCTTACGCCGGTTCGAAATAGACAGATTGCCGGCCATTCCTAAAAACGCAATGTTCTTACAACCTCTTTTCACCAAATGTTCCGTTGCTTTAAAAGCCATTTCGGCGTCGTTGGTCATTATATTGGGCACATCAATGTCTTCACAGGTGCGGTCAAAAAGCACCAACGGAAAACCGTTTTGTCGCCAGGCATCAATGTGATCCATGTTGGTGGTTGTATTGGAAACAGAGATCATGATGCCATCGACCCGGCCATTTCGCAACAGTTGAAGAATATCGCGTTCTTTATTATAATCTTCGTGCGAGAGATAGATCAATACATGATAGCCCTTATCGGGTGTTACCGATTCAATACCATTTATAACCTGGGAGAAAAAGTTGTTCTCAATTTCAGGAATGATGACCGCAATGGTCTTGCTTTTATTCTGGCGTAAGCTGCTGGCATGCGGGTTAGGTTGAAATCCCAGCTTTAGGGCCAGTTCACGTACCCGTTCTTTGGTTTTCGGGCTAATTTCATGACTGTCTCGCAAAGCGCGGCTAACCGTCGAAACGGCCAGATTTAATTCTTTCGCCAACTTCTTTAAATTCACTTGATCCATATAGGAGCGTCCCCCACAAAGATTAAGAATTACGGGCTATTTTTGCAATATTTTCCGAAAACGTTTGCAAAGAATTTGAAATGGGAAATTATGTATCCTATCCATACAAATTGTAACCTTGTAAAAAAGTGCTATAAATAATTACTTTATGTATCAATTTGAACAAACAATGCGCTGGTTCGGACCTGCCGATCCGGTTAGCCTGGCAGATATCAGGCAGGCCGGATGTACAGGGGTAGTATCTGCGCTGCATCATGTACCCAATGGCGCCATATGGACAAAAGAAGAGATCATGCAACGCAAGCAAATCATTGAAACTGCGGGTTTAACCTGGTCGGTGGTTGAAAGCGTTCCCGTGCATGAAGATATCAAAACACAAAAAGGGCCATACAAACAATACATTGCTAATTATTGTGAAAGCATTCGCAATCTGGCTTCCTGCGGTATTTATGTTGTTACCTATAATTTTATGCCGGTGCTCGACTGGACTCGTACTGACCTTGCTTATACCGTTGAGGATGGCAGCAAAGCGCTTCGGTTTGAAAAATCGGCCATGGTGGCGTTTGATGTGTACATGCTGAAAAGGCCGGGTTCAGAAAAGGATTTTACGCCAGCCGAACTGGCCAAAGCTCAGCAACGCCTGGCTAGCATGTCGGAAGAAGAGAAAAAGGTATTACAACGCAATGTTATTGCCGGACTGCCAGGCAGTGAAGAAAGTTTTTCCCTGCAACAGTTTCAGGCTGCTTTGGATACTTATGCTGGTATTGATGCCAATAAATTACAGCAGCACCTGATTGAATTCCTGCAACAGGTAGCGCCGGTAGCCGATGAAGTTGGCGTAAAACTGGTGGTTCACCCTGATGATCCGCCATATGCGATATTCGGATTGCCCCGGGTAGTAAGTACGGCCCAGCAGGTAAAACAGCTGTTTGAGGCAGTACCCAACGCCAGCAATGGTCTTTGTTTCTGTACCGGTTCATTTGGAGTTCGGGCCGATAATGACCTGCCTGCCATGGTGTTGCAATTCGGTGATCGCATCAACTTTATACATCTTCGCAGCACCCAGCGCGATGCAGAAGGCAATTTTTACGAAGCCAACCACCTTGAAGGTGATGTGGATATGTACAACGTAGTAAAGAACCTGGTGAAGGTAATGCAACAGCGGAAAATTAACCTGGCTATGCGCCCCGATCATGGACACCAAATGTTGGATGACCTGAATAAGAAAACCAATCCCGGCTATTCGGCCATTGGGCGTTTGCGCGGGCTGGCTGAATTACGTGGACTGGAAATGGGGATTGCCCAGTCAATGTAGTGAGGTAAAAAGTGTAGAATATAATATAAGGTATACATGAGCAACCTTTTCCGGAGTGGTTACACTTTGGAAAAGGTTGCTTCTTTTTATATTATAAATAAATCAAATATTGATAGTCTCAATGTAAACAGACTATGACTTATTTGACAGGAATGTGTGGTATATAAACAATGTTTATCATGCTATTATGTCATTGTTAAGACAATTGGGTATTTTAAGTTATTACCACATTATGGTATATAAAAATCAACCTTTGATATTGCATAATACCAAAAAACTTTCTACTTTTGAGCGTCCTCATTAACCTCTGTCCAACATCCTCTGGAAGTGCCGATCGTTACCCGATTTTCCTTTCGAATCACCCCATAGGCCCGATTTCCTTCGAAAGCCTCTGAACCAATCCTTTCGAATAGCCTCTGGTTTACTATTTACTTGTGTACCGTTTTTGCTTTATTGGACCTCAATAACCTATTACGATCTGATATTCCTCGTGTAAAACGATGAAGAGATGGTGATTTGGGTATTGATTTTAACGGATTTAGATTTTATAATTTTTGATTCTCAGTATCAAATGTGACTGAGGGCAGCGGGAGCTTTGTGCTGAGATGTGAGATAAACTGTTAGCATGAATACAGATTTACGTTGGTATGCTTTGTACACGAAGCCCCGGTGGGAAAAGAAAGTAGCTGATTTGCTGGGCAGTAAACAAATTGAGAACTATTGCCCTTTACAGAAGACCGAGCGAGTTTGGAGCGATCGAAAAAAGATTATACTGGAACCATTGTTTAAATCATACGTATTGGTTCGCCTGGCACCTAAAGCTCATATTCCGGTTTTGCAAACCGATGGCGTATTAGGGTTTGTAACCTTTCAGGGAAAACCAGCCGTGATACGGGATGAAGAGATTGAAATAGTGAAACAATTTTTGACAGATTATGAGCATGTGCAGGTTGAACACATTGATGTTAGTTTACACGATAAGGTAACTATTTTAAACGGACCCCTGATGCAACAGGAAGGGCAGGTGATGGAAGTGAATAATAGAATGGTTAAGGTGATGTTGCCTTCATTGGGTTTTGCCCTGGTGGCCATTGATAAAAATAACCTTGCAAAGGGTTCGTCACAATAAAACTTATAACAACAAACTGTATTATTGATGGAAGAGACAAAGCAGTACCAGTTAACGGTAATCGGATTAGGTTATGTGGGATTACCCCTGGCCGTAGAATTTGCTAAAAAGTTTCCTGTTGTAGGATTCGATATCAATAAGGAACGTATAGCAGAATTACGGTCTGGTAACGATCACACACTGGAAATAAGCAGCGATCACCTTAGCTCCGTACTCAAGAAGAAAGCAGATAGTGCCATCGGCTTATGGGTGAGCGATCAGCTGGAAGACATTAAAACAACCAATGTATTTATAGTAACGGTTCCTACGCCGGTTGATAAATATAACCGGCCCGATCTGACGCCATTGGTGAAAGCCAGCGAAACGGTTGGTAAAGCGTTGAAGAAAGGCGATATCGTAGTATATGAATCTACCGTATATCCCGGTGTTACTGAAGAAGAATGCGTACCCATCCTGGAAAAAATATCAGGCCTCAAATTCAATAAAGATTTCTATGCTGGTTATTCGCCTGAGCGTATCAACCCAGGCGATAAAGAACATACGGTTACAAAAATTAAAAAAGTGACCTCCGGTTCAACGCCGGAAGCTGCCATAATAGTTAATGATATCTATAAAAGCATTATTGTAGCTGGTACGCATATGGCGCCCTCAATAAAAGTCGCAGAAGCGGCTAAAGTAATTGAGAATGCGCAACGCGATATCAACATTGCGTTCATCAATGAATTATCTAAAATATTTAATCTGCTAAATATTGATACCCAGGAAGTTTTAGCTGCTGCGTCAACAAAATGGAACTTTTTACCATTCCGCCCCGGATTGGTTGGCGGTCACTGTATTGGTGTAGACCCATACTATCTGGCTCAAAAAGCCATGGAAGTTGGTTACCACCCCGAGATAATTTTGGCCGGGCGCAGGCTGAACGATGGTATGGGCGCTTATGTGGCAGGAGAGGTAATAAAACTTATGGTGAAAAAAAGTATCCCTGTTTCAGGTAGCAAAGCCTTGGTTTTAGGTATTACCTTTAAAGAGAATTGCCCCGACGTTCGCAATACCAAGGTTATTGATATTATCCGACACTTGCAAAGCTACCATGTAGATGTTGATGTGTATGATCCCTGGGCCAACCCTGAACAGGTAATGGAAGAGTATGGTGTAAAAACTGTTCATGAATTACCTGCTTCACAATCGCAATACAATGCAGTGATACTCGCTGTAGCGCATAAACAGTTCAGTTACGAAGTAATCAAAAAATTATGCAGTGATCATTGTATACTGTTTGATGTAAAATCTCATTTGAATAAGGATTTAGTTGACGCACGTTTATAATTTTAGAATATGTATAATCAAAAATATCATGCCGACGATATTAACCAGGCAAGCTTTCTTATAACCGGAGGCGCTGGTTTTATCGGATCGAATATTGTTGAATATTTACTACAACATGGCGCCGGTAAGGTTCGTGTGCTGGATAATTTCAGTACCGGCTCTATGGAGAACATTGAGCCCTATTTAGCCCGCCCTGAATTTAGTTTAATCGAAGGTGATATACGTGACCTGGATACCTGCCGTCGTGCAGTGGACGGTGTTGACTATGTGTTGCACCAGGCTGCGCTTGGTTCTGTTCCCCGTTCAATCAATGACCCCATTACCAGTAATGAGGTAAACGTAAGCGGTTTTTTAAACATGCTGGTAGCTGCCCGTGATGGTGGTGTAAAAAGAATGGTGTATGCAGCCAGTTCAAGCACTTACGGCGATCATCCCGGATTGCCTAAAGTAGAAGATAAAATAGGGAACCCGCTTTCGCCATACGCAGTTACCAAATATGTAAATGAACTGTATGCACAGGTGTTTAGCCGGGTATACGATTTTCATACCATCGGGTTACGTTATTTCAACGTGTTTGGCCCCAGGCAAAACCCACGTGGACCGTATGCCGCTGTAATCCCCTTATTTATACAAAGTGCTTTAAGCCAGCAAGCGCCGTTCATTAACGGAGATGGTACTACGAGCCGTGATTTTACTTTTGTTGAAAATGCGGTGCAGGCGAATATCAAAGCCTGTTTTGCGCCTGGTATTGCCAAGCATGAAGTAGTGAACATAGCAGTAGGGGATGTAACCACGCTGAATGAGTTGTGGAAATACATTTGTGATATTACAGGCATTGATCTGCAACCCAGTTATCGTGAAGAGCGCAAGGGTGATGTGAAACACAGCCTTGCCAATGTTAGCAAAGCACAGCAACTGATCGGTTATCAGCCTGCTGTAACAATTCAAAAAGGATTACAAACAACCGTGGAGTGGTATAAGCAGTCGTCGTATTTGAAAGTAACATCTTAAAATAGTTCAGCCTTACCAGCAACCGGCAATTAATAAAATAACGTACAATGAATAGAAACCACATACATTCTGCTACCCTCATACCTTGTTTTATAGCGTTTGTTTTGATGCTTACCACTTCTTGCAGCACCAGTAAAAAATTAAATTATTTTAATGATTTACCTGATACAGAAACACTCGAATTAAAGGCGATGCCTGTACCAGAGCGAGTAATAGAGCGCGGCGACCGTTTAGATATTTCTTTTATTGTAAAAGACCAGGAGAGCGCCGCATTTTTTAATAAACATAGTATGGGTGGGGTAGCTAATGCTGCAGCTGCTGCTACCGGAGTTGCTGCGGGTGCCGCCAGTTCAGATTACCTGGTTGATGTTGAAGGGGAAGTTGAAATTCCGGTGGTTGGTAGGGTAAAATTACAGGGGTTAACAACTCAGCAGGCAAAACAAAAATTATC
>DASUVL010000048.1:0-14311 GCA_036379015.1 Niastella sp. | reverse complement strand
GAAATTGCCGATGGCGGGTTGGTTGACTGGACACAACAATTACTGAACAATAAAAAGGAACGTTTCTTCATTTCCGGATTTGGTCTCGAATTGCTGAATAAACTGGAAGAAGGACTGATGTAGTTATGGGTAAAGTTGTATTTGAAAATGAAACTACTTCTTTTCTGCGGATTGCCTGGCCGCAGCCGGTGCTGAATGACCTTATAGCTTATTATTTTGAAGTAGATGCAACAGGTTCACCCGAACCGGTGCGTATCACGGGGCTTCCTTCCGTCAATACCCTTATTGCCATCGATCTCAACAAAGAACAGGACATACGCCTCATGGGCCATCTCACGCATTGTGTTACCGGTTCCTATGCGCCGGGCGCCAAAGCGTTTTATGCGAAACTGAAACCGGGTGTTTTTACCGCATTATTCCCTTTCACCGCGCAGCACATTCAAGATGACCAGGTGGAAACACACCAGCTTTTTCGTGGATTATCTACCGGGCAATTTTCAGCACTTCCCTCATTCCGGCAACGAATAGACCTGTTTGAAAGTTATTTGTTACAACATTTTTATCCATTTAAAATAGGGTACAGGCAACAGCATATACAGGTCTTTATGCAGTTGTTTTCGAATGCACAGTATTGTAAGCCTGAACGCATCAATACGCTTTGCAACAACCATAATATCACCTATGCTTCGCTCAGAAGATATTTCCTGGAGCAGGTAGGCGTGTCGCCTAAGTATTGCCAGAAAGTGATCCGGTTTAAAGCGGCCCTGCAAGCTTACCGCACGTTCGGTTATAATTTCCATTACCCCGATTTCGGCTATTCCGATTTCTCTCATTTCTGCAAAGACGCCCGCAGCCTGACGGGAAAAGCGCCATTGGAATTATAAGAACTTCATCCCCTCAATAACAAAGGCCCCGATAGACATCAGAGCCATGTTCATTTGTACGTCTCCCTATTTAATCTATTGTTTTATTAAATTTTTGGTGCTGTTTAGCATACAGCTTCACATTAACGTCACAGCAAACCTACGGCATCCAAAAACGTTCCGTAATGCCTTTGTATGCCAACGACCGGAATTTGTATGTAAACGACCGGGAGGGAGACTAAAAAAAGCACTTAATAAAAGAATTGTTCCAGGATGATTTCACCATCCTTCACTTCATATAACATGATCTCGTTTATTTTTATTCTTCCAAAACCTTCAGCAGTGACCTCCATGTCTCGTCCTACGGCAAAATGATTACCGGCAATAACAGGCTGGGAGGTATGTGCCCCATGGAACTCAGTAATTTTCTTAACAAAGTCTTCGCCCTTTTTGCGAACGGCCGCTTTACCTTCCGCATAGCCGAGATAAGGAGAATCAGGCGGGTCTACGCTTCTGACGTTATCTGCAAAAAGTTCATCCTGGATCTCAAACCACATTTCCTGTTGGGCCAGTTCGTTAAATCGCGCAGCCACTTCCTGCGTTGTCAATGTTTGTTTTATTTCTTTTATCATACAACTTTGATTTATAAGTCAAAGCTACTGTCTTGATTTGGCAACAAGTGGGTGTGAAATAGACATTATGCAGGGGTAAATTGGACAAACTTTTATCTGTTTCGCTTAGGTACGCAACGAAGCTGGTTCAACGTTGAGTTCAGGATATTTAAAAAGTCTTTATACGATATCGTTAATTCAAAAACATTCTTCGACCGGCCCGCAACAACCAGTCTGCTTACGTTGGCATCATAACTCAATCCTACCTGCAGGTTATAATATTCCAGCTTGGCAACCGGAACAACAGCATCGGCCATCCGGTAGAGGACACCACCAGTCAATGAGATCTTCTCATCTCTGTCAAGATCGTCCTGCAACAGATCATACGTGAATAAAGCGCCGAACTGTACAAGCGCATTACCAGATTGCCGGAAATAATCGGCATAAAAATTAAGCCTGGTATAGTCTCCTGTTGGTATGGCTCCCCCTGCATTAAAACCGATCTTAACATTCCCGTTGAGATCTAAAGAATCCAAAAAATACTTTACCTTTTTATTAGGAGCCAGGTTGGATACACTAACGCCAAAATAATAGCGGGTATCACTTACATCGTAGCCGCCATAATTATATACAGCCCCAATACCGCCGTTAAAATAGGTACGGTTTGAATAATCAAACTTCTGACTGGAAGAACCGGTAACAGTACCATTTACAAACTGATCGTCGAAGGTAAGGGCGCTCCTGTCGAAGCTGTGCAAAACCAGTCCGCCCATAAACCCCACAGACAGGATGGAGTTATTGTAGATATTAAACGGTATATGGAAATTCAATGCAGGCATCACCTGGGTTTTACTCAGTTTTGAATCACCGGCCACATCGCGGGTTATTTGTAAACCGATGTTTTGGCGTAACCACCGGTCTTCATGGGCAGGTATCTTGAACTCAGCGCCTGCCGCCATTGTTTTATAAGGCGCGCCGATATTATTCCATTGCGACCGGTATGCAAAGGCCCCACGAATGTCACCAATGAACATACCCGCTAACGCAGGGTTACGAAGCACCGGCATTTCGTAAAACTGGCTGAAGTGAATATCCTGCGCTAACGCCCGGAAACATCCGGATAATAGCATCACAACACACAGTATTTTATAAAAAGGTTTCATACACTATACTTTTATCTTAACAGCGTTACATTACCATGTTTTTTATATTCGGTCCCGTTCTCGCAAACCACCTCAGCGATGTATACATAAACGGCGGGTACCCCTTTCTGCCCATTAATGGAGCCATCCCATCCATAGGCAGGTGTATTGGGCGCGAAGTTGTATTTCTCAAAAACCACTTCGCCATACCGGTTGAATATGCGGAATGATTTTACCGATGCAATACCTGTTGCTCTTACCATAAACACATCATTCACATTATCGCCATCGGGTGTAAAGGCATTTGGAATAAATAACTGGGCGCTTTTACAAAAGGCCACAATGCACAAACTGGCGGTGTCGCTGCAGCCATATACGTTTGTTGCCTTTACATGATAACAGATATTGTTTTTTACGGTGGCGACCGCTTTTTCGCAACGGATGTCGTAACAGGTAATATCGGTTGAAGGCGTCCAGGTAAACGATTTCATCGGCAGTACTTTATCCATGCCGGCATTGAGAATCGTTGGTGTTAATGGCAGTTGCGTACCCGTAGGTAAGGTTACCGGGCTTGGTCCCATGTCTATATCGGGATAATTACCAATACTGATAAGTGTATCGGTTTTTGCATAGCAGCCCGTTACCGGCGCGTTGACGGTAATGGAATATAAGCCGGCATCCTTTACTGTTACATGCTCCATGTGGATGTTTTGCATATGCACCGGACCGTTCAGGCCTGGCCCTGTCCAAGTGTAATCGAGCTGGGGATTATTACCAGGTATTGTGCTGCTGGCCTGTAAATTCAATTCGTCGCCTACGCAAAGTGGGTTGCGGGTAACCACCATCGGTTTGGAGGGCGCTTGTTTTACCGTAACCGTAAAACTTGTTTCCACCGACCGGCAATTACCTTGTTTGGCATATACAATATAGAAGCCCGCCTTTTGATCGAGCGGCGGCGCTATGGTTATGGTGCTTGCTGATGTGGTATAATTGCCATTACCAAACGCGGGACCGGCCCACACATATACAACCGGTACAGAACCATTGGGAGAACCATTGCCTAGAACACCCGGCACTGATAAAGCGGTTAACCGGAGCGTATCGTTGCTGCACAATGAATGTTCATTGTATCCGGCCGTTGGTTTGCCGGGTGGCGTCGGGTCTTTTAATGTATACGGACCAGCCAACGTATTGGAAGCACATCCCTTGGCCGTTACCCGTATATTGGTATACGTGCCAGCGGCCAGGGCAATTGACAGTTGACCGTCTGCATTGGTAGTGGCGGTAAACGGTCCGGATAAACTGGTTGAAAGATCTTTATTATAATAAATTTCCAGTAACGTATTAGGAACAGGCGCTGTGCCGTTGAGGTCTTTCACCGTAATTATTATAGCGCCACTGGGAACACCGCAATCGGTGGGATCTTTAATGGCATCAAAGCTTATGGACGGTGTAGCATTAATAACTACCACTACTTTCTTCCTGGGGCTTTCACAATTATAGCCGTTCGCCTGACTTACATAATAAATAAACTGAGCGGGGACTGTCGTTGACGGAACCGGAGCGGACGGCAACAATTGCATATTGAGATCATACCAAATTACATGATTGCCCGGAGCCGCAATGGCTGTTAATGCAGTAGCCGTAGTTCCCTGGCAATATGTAACCGTATCAGGGATCTGCGGCACCCCCGGTATGGGGTTTACTGTCAGTTTTAAAACAACCGGTACGCCAGCACAGGGATTCTGGGATGGGTTAACAGGAATTACGGTGATACTAATTGTTTGTGGAGTATTACCGGTATTGGTAAAGCTCAGCTGGATCTCAGTACCCGGCGCCAACACACTTCCTGCAGTAGTGCCTGCAACACCGGCTGGCAATACACCTGTTACCGACCAGTTAAAGTTGGTATTGGGTAAAGAAGATATTGCTTTGAATACAGCCTTTTCACCCGAACAGATCGATTGAACAGGATCAGCAAAGCTTATCACCGGCGCTTCTGTAATGGTTACGGAAGCTGTTGTGCTGAAGGAAAAGCAAGGCGCCACCGGCGTAATGGTATACGTGATTGTATAGGTACCCGGACTGCTGGCTGCAGGGGTCACCGCACCGGTAGCAGGGTCGATAGATAAACCCGGTGTTGATGAATACACACCACCTGCACTGCCGGTTCTTGAAACCGGCTGAGGTTGTGTAATGCCATTACAATAAGGAGAACCAGGGTACTGAATGGTTGCCTGCGGCGTGCTATTTACCACAACAGAAGCCGATGTAGTATAAACAGGGCATCCGCCGGAGGCAGGGATCGTGTAAGTGATCTTATAGGTGCCCGGTACGGCTCCGGAAGGATCCAGCAAACCGGTAGTTGTGTTTAATGATAATCCGGTAGCGGGCAATATGGAATACATGCCGCCTGTACTGCCTGAAAAAGTTACCGGTACCGGGGGATTGGGCGTATTGGATGAATTAACCACATTACATAACGTAGCCGGGTAACTGATAGCAGCAGCGGGCGCCTGGGTAATCACCACATCGGTAACGGCTGTTGCGCCCGGGCACGGGGCAGACGGTGCAATGGTATAGGTTACCTGGTAGTTGCCAGGCGTACTCTGTTGTGCATTGATTATTCCGGTTACCGGGTCAATGGTTAAACCAGTAGGTGTTGCCGAAAAGGTTCCGCCCTGGGTACCGGTGATTGTTACGGGTGCAGCTGTCAGTGAGCCACAGACCGGACTGGTATATTGAATGGTGGCAGCAGGCGTACCGCTTACTGTAACGGTAGCATTGGTAGTATACAGGCTACAACCACCGAAAGCAGCAATTGTATATGAGATGGTATAGTTACCCGGTTTGGCGCCTGAAGGGTCAAGCGTTCCGGTCGAAGCATCCAGCGCCAATCCCGTAGCGGGAGAAATTGAATACGCTCCACCTGCACTACCGGTATGCGATACAGGCACAGGCCCGTTCGGTGTGGCCGTGGTATGCACCACATTACATAATGTGCCCGGGTAACTGATGGTGGCCAACGGCGCCGGGGTAATGGTAACATCGGTTGTTGCCGATGTACCCGGACAAGGAGCCGCCGCGGCGACCGTATATGTTACTGTATACGTGCCAGGCGTGCTGGAAGCCGCATTGATGGCACCAGTAGCCGAATTGATCGACAGGCCGGCACCAGCGCTGTAGGTTCCCCCTGCATTGCCGGTGCGGGTTACAGGAACGCTGGTTTTGTTCGAGCATATCGGTCCGGCATAACTGATTGACGCTTTTGCCGCATCGTGTATAGTTACAGTTGTCGTAATCTTATAATCAGCACATCCCGGTGTGTTGGCAATAGCGTATGTAACGGTATACATACCGGCTTTGGCATCTGCCGGCGTAATAGTACCTGTTACCGGATCAATCGGCAGTCCTGTTGCCGGAACAATGGAGTATACGCCACCTGTTGTTCCGGTTTGAACAACGTTTACCGGAGGATTGGATATTGCCCCAGTGTTCGATACATTACAAAGATCAGCCGGGTAACTGACAGCAGCAGTAGCACTATTTCCCTGGTTAATGATCACGGTGGCCGTGGCCGTTACGCCCGAGCAGGGCGGTGACGGATTGATGGTATAGGTGACCGTATGCGTACCCGGCGTACTGATAGATGGTGAAATGGTACCGGTGTTGGCATCTATCACAAGCCCTGCAGTGGCCGTATAGGTACCGCCGGCGGTACCGGTTCGGGTAACCGGCGATGAAATAACCGTATTACACAAGGGCGATTCATACGCAATTTGCGCATTAACAGCCGGGGTAACTGTAACAAGATATTGTTTTGATGGGCCCGTACAACCATTGGCTACCGCCTGTAAGGTGTAGGTAATAGAACCAGCCGAGAGGCCGGTTACAGCATACGTTTGTGCAGCAATAGCGGCGGACGTACCGGACACTGGTGTAGCCGGTGTTACGCCTGTATACAGGGCCTGCCAGTTAAAAGTAGCGCCTGGTATGTCGGAACCGAGATTGATAGCAGCCGTAGTACCACCCGAACAAATGATTTGTGACAACGAACTATTGGTGATCTGCGGCGATTGTTTGAAACACAGTTGTATTGTTTTTGCATTGGGTGGATTACAATTGCCGTTTACGGTAACTGAAATATCATAGCAGCGAAAAGCCTTGAATTTTATTTTGGGGTAATCAACCGTATTGGAACCAATGAACTCGTAGTCTGCCGGATCGCCGCTAACAGACCATACATACGAAGTAGGTGCAAATGGGGTAGTGCTATACGATGGTTTATACGGAGGCTGCGAAAGATCAATGACCTCATTCAACTGACCTGGAATACAAACATTCAACGATGGCGATTGAAAACTAACAGTCGGCGCACCGCCTACGGTAACGGTTTGAGGCGCTGACGATCTTATACCGCAACTGTTTTTAATGGTTTGAATGATGGTATAAATGCCGCCCGAATTGAAGGTAACAAGCGGATTGGGATCTGTTAATACAGGCGGAGTAAAGCCGGTAGCAGGTGTAACCTGCCAGGAATAGATGGGGTTTTGGCAGGGAGGGGATTGCGCATTCGAAAGGTCAGTCAATTGAACACTTTGGCCGAGACAAATGCCAGGCGGGTTCACACTGAAATTGGGCGTTGCCGGAACTTCCACACTTACCTGTTGTTCCTTAGTCGATAGGGTTGGGCATCCCTGCGGATTTTGTACTTCCAGTTTCAACATCCAGCAACCGGCTTCGGTCACTTCGCTGGAAGGTATGGTTAAATGTCCGGTAATTGGGCTTATCCAGGTATCGGGGGCATAAATATATGCTGAGCTGGAGGGTTTCTTGTATTGCCAGATGCTTATAAAGTCTCTTAAACAGGAAGAGCCGCTGCCATAAAAACCGCCAATAGAGGTGTTGGTAGCTTTTATGCCAGCCGTTTGACAGATAAATGGCGCCACTGTAAAGTTGGCTACTGGTGGCGTACTGGCGTTAACAATCGATTTTTTTGTGGAGTTGGTAGTATAACCGGTACAGTTGTTGTTCAACCCTTTATTCAATAATTGCAGGTCAACCGTAAATGCGCCATTAGTAGCAAAAGAGGAATTACAGGTAGGGGTTATAAATGTATGTGATAGCAATGGATTCGCAACCAGGGAATCATGTGTATACACTTCAGTCGCAGTTCCATCCCCATAAGAAATTTTATACTGAGACCCTGGGTAATTGTCATCGATATTTTCAATTTTAAACTTCACCACAGAACCGGTACAAACATGTTCAGAAGACAAATTGAGTAAACCAGTTCCATCCCTTTCTACAAGTACAATATATGAGAATACGGTAGCTACACCACCGCTGACCTTTACCAACTCAACCACGTAATATCCAATAGACAGAATGCCGATTCCCACATTCCCGGCATTCACCGGTAACACTGAAATGATCGTTCCGGCACTATTTACCAGGCTAACGGTATAGACATCTGTAGCAGAATAACTCTGAATGGTAAAATTTATAGCCTGAGAACTGCCCCCGTTTGGGATATTCAAAAATCCGAACATGTTTTCATTAGCTATACATTTAACAGGTATGTTGGGAGGATTAACCGCACTAATAGCCGGTGTAGTTATCGCTGTAGTACCTGTGATAGTAAAAGAATTTGTTGGAGCAGAAACAACATTACCACTGCTACCCAAAATTCGTAACCGGTAATTATTACCGGGTGGGGTAGCAGCAGGAATTTTACCATTTATTACCGGAACAAAAAAGTCTGATACGGTAGCTATCGTTACCGCACTGGCGAAATTGCCAGAAGCATCAGACAATTGCAGCGAGAAGATATTGCCTGGTTTAAACAGATTAGGTTTGAAATGTACGGAAACGCCAGATCCCGCAGCATAGGGAAGGCTATTATCAAAGCGAACGATTTGAATAGATTGGCTATACGAAACAGAAAAAATAAATAAGAAAGCCGGGAATAATGCGAATATCCTTTTCATAAATAACAAATAAGGGGAGGGTCTGCACAACAGTTATTGGAAAATTGAAAAGGGTATCCCTGAAAGTAATAGTTGGTTGGATGAAAAAGCGATGCGGCGGCCAAACTAGTAAATAGTTCCAGCAAGTGCAAGGGTATTAAAAATTAGCGGGGTGAAACGGTTATGAACTTGTCCGAGATCAATAAGCGAGTAGGTAACCACAGGATTTGACATTTGTCAATAATCGCAAAATGTTCCAACTAGTCCCCGACTTATTTTGACATTGATCAATATGCGAAAATGATTTAGCGAGCGATTGTGCGAATTATACCGGTTGGTATTTTTATTTCCGACGTTACTTAGTGTTTTCTGGTCATTACAGGGCTGCAATGGCGCATTGCATTCCTGCTTCGGGGCATTGCTGCGTTGTTATGTACTTTTTCCTGGTTGATATTGGCGCGTTGCGTCTGCTATTCCTCATTGCAGCCTGCTACAATCGCATATCATGCTATGTGATCGTCAAATACGAGTTGCAATGCAACATTGTTGAGTTGCAATGCACCATTGTAACGATGTAACGACCCGAAGTCAGGTAGCAATGGTCATTGCAAGATTGCAATCATCCATTACAGGTTGGTACCGGAACGTTTATGGCGGGAATAGTCCCATGGCAGCCTGGAACCGGAGCAATGTCAGGTTGCAACGACGAAAATACAGCCAAACACGCTCCGTTGCAGCGAAACAATGAGGCGGGGCTGTTTTGCAACGTTGCGGAGTGGGTAAGCAATGCATCCTGGCTGTATGGCGATGGGCTATTGTGCGGATTGCAACGGAAAAATACAGCCAACCACGCTCCGTTGCAGCGAAACAACGAAGCAGGGCTGTTTTGCAACAATCCGGAGTGGGTAAGCCATGCATCCTGGCTGCATGGCGATGGTCTATTGTCGGGATGCGTTTGTGCATTACGGCGTTTTAAAAGAGTAATGGATTTATTCCATAAATTGGGTGGCAAAGAATGATAAACCCAACGTATGACACTAAATTACCGGGCAGGAAAAATTGACGACCTCAAAAACATAAAACAACTGGCACTTAAATCCTGGGAACAATTTCAACCAGTATTAACAGACGAAAATTGGGAAACGCTAAGTACCATTCTTACCAATGATAATACATACATTAACCTGCTTAATAATTCACAATCTATAATTTGCACTACTGAAAAGGATACAATAATAGGAATGGCTTTTCTTGTATCAAGCGGTAATCCCACAGATCTTTATGACAAGGACTGGAGTTATATTCGCTTTGTTACAGTTGATCCGGACTTTGGAGGACAGGGTATTGGCAAACAATTGACGAAAAAATGTATTGACCTGGCAAAAAACAATGGAGAAACTACCATTGCGTTGCATACATCTGAAATAATGAACACAGCGCGTCATATTTATGAAGCCCTGGGTTTTACGATTTTAAAAGAGATTGACCAACGATTTGGCATACGTTATTGGCTTTATACGCTTGACATTGGTAAGTAGGCGCAACTGCATTGGATAATATACGTATTATGGAGAATAACATCGAGAAACCAGAGTTTTGGGAAAAGGCCTTTGGCGAAAAGCAGGAAATGTGGGGCTTCGAACCATCTAATTCAGCCATTTTGACGAAGGATCTTTTTGTGCAGCAATCCGTAAAAAATATCCTGATACCTGGAATCGGTTACGGACGGAATGCGCAGATTTTTAAAGACAACGGAATAACCGTAACAGGGATTGAGATATCAAAATCTGCCATTGAAATGGCGAGAAAACATTACGGTACAGATATGATTATTTATCATGGTTCTGTAACTGATATGCCATTTGATACCTGCCTATATGATGGAATATTTTGCTATGCTTTAATCCATTTACTGGACAACAGCGAAAGGGAGAAACTCATTCGTGACTGTTATCAGCAATTGTCAGAGAATGGCTGCATGGTTTTTACAGTCATTTCTAAACATGCTAAAACCTATGGTCAAGGTACACTCGTGAGTAAGGACCGTTATGAAATGTTTGGGGGTGTTAACATGTTTTTTTATGATAAAGAGTCAATCCAGGCAGAGTTTGGCAAAGCCGGATTATTTGAGATCACGGAGATTAATGAGAATTTTCCATTCTATTTAATTAAATGTAGAAAAGGACTTGACTAGATAGTGTCTGTCATGTCATGCTTAATGCCCCATTATCCTTCTTCGGTCATTGGCATTGTAAAAGGTTTAGTTAGGGCTTATGCACTACCTGTGTTCCCTTTTATTATCTCACCAAATCATATTCCCTTTGCGCCACACCACCCACTATGCCGAGCCCATTTTCGATATTATTATATACGATCACTTTCTCCGACAATGGATCATCATTATTTTCCTGCGACATGTATGTACTGTTCAAATAATTGTAGCTGCCATAAGTTAGTGACGATACTTCTATGATCATCTTTTTGAACTGACCTATATTGGTCGTCCGGAAGGTTAACCGTACACTGCGACCATTGAACAGGGCGTCTGTTGTATAGAACTCCTTACGGGCTTTGTTGCCGAACACCCCCCATTCTGTGTCATCAGTTTCAAAATCCATCAATCCTTTCTGTTGGCGGCCTACGGTGCCGTCAGGGTTTAGCGATTCAGAGACGTGGTAAATTCGTATGCGGTAAAAGTTCTGTACTGCCGCATCATCGTGCAGCTGAAGGTTTATGGTTACATTTGACCTGGAGTTATTGGCCTGCGCAACGGTCATTCGCATTTCGCCAATCTTTACTGTATCTGGTATGTAGTCACTGCCGGAAACTTCTGAATAGCCCGGTACTACAGCCGTTACCTGGTAAGTGGCGCCGGCCCGCGGCAACGTATTGCCACGATAAAAGGTAAGACCGAATGTATCGTAACGCGTAAGCGTTTCCCTGAATGTTCCATTCTCATATAGGTTCACTACGGCGTCCTTAATTTCCTGAACGGCTGAGTATCTAAATGGCCTCTCACCCGATAACGATACGCGTCCTACTATAACGCTGTCTTTATTCAAAAACAGGCTTAATACTACTTTGTTCGATTGCACAGGAAAGGGTATAGAAAAAACTTTGTCGCAGGAACTGATAATTAATAGAATCGATAAATATAACAAAGGTCTGATCGTCATGGTTAAAATTTTAAGCTATATGAAACACTGGGCATTATGGGTAAAAGAGCCGTACCCGTGAGACTGGTGCCGCCTCTTATATCTTTGTCCAGGTAAAAAAAGAACGGGTTCAGCCGGTTGTAGACATTGAGTATGCTGATGTTCCAGGTACGTATGTTGCCATTCTTTTTTTGTTTAATGAAGCTGATACCCAGATCAAGGCGGTGATAAGCTGCTATGCGTATATTATTCCGGCTGTTGATGTACTCAACATTCCCTGGGCTGTACCGGGTATTAGGTTGCATGGGGCCAAAGATCCGTTCGTAATGCGCTACTGGCACGGTGAACGGCATGGCTGACTGGTACGTCCAGCTGGCGGAAAGTTCGATATTCTTTCGGAGCTTATACACCAATACCAGGTGAATGTCGTGGCGGCGGTCATATTTATACGGGAAGGCCCGGCCGAAATTAACTTCCGGCAATGTACGCTCGGCAATGGCCCATGTATATCCCAGCCAGCCGGTAAGCCGCCCGGTTTTCTTTTGCAGCAACAGCTCTGCTCCATACGATACACCTGTGCCGGCTGTTACCTGGTCCTGCCAGGTATCGCCTTTACTATTGGTGAGGTAATTGGCGCCTTCTTTGTATTCTATAACGTTATGCATTTTCTTATAATACATTTCCACCGAGAGTTCGTACCTGTTCCGGAATACGTTCCGGGCAATTCCAAGCGCGTATTGGTCGCTCTGCTGGGGAGCTACTGATTTGGTAGCCGGCACCCACAGGTCTGTTGGCAATGAAATAGAATTGTTGGCCAGCAGGTGAATATATTGCGTCATACGCGAATAGGATGCCTTGAGGCCCCAGCCGCCCGGTAACAGAAAGCGCATGCTCACCCGCGGTTGCAGGGAATGATAAAATCGGCCCTGTACCGTAAAGGCACTCCAGTGAAGGCCACCATTTAATTTCAACCGGCGGCTTATTTCCCAGTCGTCTTCCGCATACAGATCTATCTCCGATCCATTAATATTCCGGTTATTATTCAGCGAGTCAAGCGTTACCATGTTCGCGTTGGTCTGGCGCATACGAACGATGCCGGGTGTGAAAGTTCGGAACATATATGCGGCGCCCATTTTTATGGAATGCATGGGAGAAGGGCGATAATCAAAATCTGTTTTCATACCAAAATCCCGGATGCCTGAATTCAATTTCAGTGAATTGGTGTTGATCTCATTATTGTACTTATCTGTTGAATTAACGCCGGTAGTGAATTTATAGCTGCTGCCGATCAGCATGGTATTGGCAAATAATTTGGGTGAGAACAGATGGTTCCAGCGCAGGGTGCCGGTAATATTTCCCCATCGCAGGTGCATATCTGAATTATTATAGTTATCGGTTGGCGGGTCGGTTTCAGGGGTATATCGCTCCAGTACTTTGAGTTTATCTGCGCCGGTGTAAAGGCTCAGGTAGAGCTTGTCTTTATCTGAGAACTTGTGATGTAGTTTGGCGTTGATATCATAAAAGAAAAGCCTGAGTTTATCCGGGCCTTCTGGTTGGCTTTTTACGATCGGGCCCATGATTAAATCGGGATATGAGCGGCGGCCCGATATCACGAAGGATGTTTTACCTTTTTTAATGGGTCCTTCCAGGGTTAGTTGTGTAGAAAGGAGGCCAATGGAAAAGTCTCCATGCATCTTATGCATATCGCCATCTTTTGTTGAAATATCTATAACCGAAGAAAGTCTTCCCCCATAACGGGCTGGAAAGGCGCCTTTATAAAGGGTTACGTCTTTCAATACACTTGTATTGAACGTTGATAAGATCCCCAGCAGGTGCATGGGATTATATAATGGCGCGCCATCCAGCAGTATCAGGTTCTGGTCGGGTGTTCCGCCGCGAACCAGTAATGCGCTGGTGCCCTCTGCTCCTTGTTTTACGCCGGGCAGCAATTGCAGGGTCTTCATCAGATCGGGTTCGCCCAGTAGCCGGGGCATGGAACGTACCTGTGCTACCGGCAGATTGATGCTGCTCATTTGCGATGTTTGCTGTATACGGGTTGTACGTACCGAACTTACGGTTACCTCTTCCAGTTGTTTGCCGGCTGTTTGCAGTTTGAAATTAATGTGTGTATTACTATTCAGACTTATTACAGTATCCAGCCGCTGATAACCGGTATAGGATAGTAAGATGTACAATGAATCGCCTGGTACGGTAATACTGTAAAAGCCATAATTATTGGTGGTAGTGCCTGTTTGTAGTTGCGGCGCCGTCAGTGAAACACCGATCAGCTTTTCTCCGCTGACCGCATCTTCCACAAAGCCACTGAGTGTTTTGCCGGTACGCGGGCGCGTTGTGATAAGAATATTGCCGCCTTTTTCTTTATAATCCAGTTGCGTGCCCTCCAGCAATTCTTTCAGAATGGTCCCAAGTGGAACGTCTTTGTAAACCCGGGCTTTTACGGGTATCCCCTTCACCCGCGTGAGTTCGTAGGATATCGGCGTACGGCTTTCCCGTTCCAGCAGTTTCAGTACAGCTTCCAGTGATGTGGCCGGAATGCTGATACTCACCCGG
>DASUVL010000047.1:0-14235 GCA_036379015.1 Niastella sp. | reverse complement strand
TTCAATTGTTCAAGTTCTTTCATAGATACCGGCGAGGTGGCCAATTCCTTTGCGCCATAGTCATACCCGGCTATATGGTCCACTGCTGTTTGCATAACTTATTGTTTTTATTCATTTTAAATAATTCAGAAAAAACCGTACCAACGGATAACAGCACATCTCAGGGAGAAAAATACCCAGGGACAGAACGCTCAATTGCCGGGCCTTGTAATAAGTAAAAAGTACCATTAAATCAATAAATACTGCCACTGCTATGGTACTGAATCGTTGTAATTTTGATCTTGACAATGAAAAAAGCGATCCCCGTATATGATATCTGCACTATTGATAAAAATGTTCACCAGGACCTGCTCGTGGAGCGACTGGAAACTTACCTGGAAAAACATTATTCCAATTTGCATAAACCGCACCGGCATACCTTTTATCACTTGGTGCTGTTCACCAAAGGCAAGGGCACACATACTATAGATTTCAGCCAGTTCAAGGTAAAACCTTATCAAATATATTTTATGGCGCCCGGGCAAGTGCATAGCTGGCATTTTGCAGCACCTATGCAGGGATATATCATTCATTTTAACGCTGAGTTATTCAGCACATTTCTGCAACGTCCCGATCACGTTCAACAATTTCATTTTTTTAATGGCAATAGTGAAGATGGCGTACATAATCTGCCTGCGCAACTGCATACAAAAGTGCATAGCCTGCTTGAATCTATATTAAAAGAAATGGAGCAAAGCCAGGCTAACCTGGATATGATACGCGTATTGCTATTACAGTTATTTATTCTTGTCGATCGTAGCTGTGAGAATGTAAAAACAAGGAACATACCTCCACAGAAATTACTGATGCTTAATCAATTCAGGCAATTGATCGATACACATTTCAGGTTATTGCGATTACCTAAGGAATATGCAGAATTGATGTATATCACGCCAAATTATTTGAATGCCCTGTGCCAGGATGTAGCAGGCAAAAGCGCCGGGGAGCTCATCCGTGACCGGATAGTGCTGGAAGCCAAACGATTTCTTACCAATGCCGATATGGACATCAGTGAGATCTCCTATGAACTGAATTTTCAGGACAATTCTTACTTTACCCGATTCTTTAAAAAAAGCACCGGTATAACGCCGGAAGTTTTTAGAAAAAAGATGACCTAATACATATTTTATGAACACACACGATACCGAAAAACCGAACCTGATATTGAGCGTTCTCCACAACAACTGTCCCAGATGCAGACGAGGAAAACTATTCAAACAAAAGAACCCGTACAAATTGAATGAGCTTATGAAAATGAATGACCCGTGTACGGTATGCGGACAATCGACAGATATGGAACCTGGCTTTTATTATGGCACCAGTTATGTTAGTTATGGACTGGCTATTGCTATAAGCACTGCCACGCTGATAGCTTGGTGGATCATTATAGGATTTTCTTTGCAGGACAATCGTTTTTTCTGGTGGATAGGCTTTAACGCCGTATTTCTGATTGCCATTCAACCATTGCTTATGCGATTATCAAGAACGATCTGGCTTTCTTTTTTCATCCGGTACAGCCCGCATTGGAATGAGGGAGATGTAGTAGTTCCCGAACGCACAAATGATGGATTGAAAAATGCGTGGTAAATTACGACTACGCATGTCCTCTTCTTTGTAAGAGGGCTCTTTAACTGAGATAACCTCTTTACAACCCATACCTGTAAAACTTCACATCAACCTCCATCCGGGGAAAGCGGGTTGGTAATTCAGGTATAGCAATTTCTTTGAAATTATTCTTTTCATAAAAACGGTGGGCGGCGAGGAATTTTTCTGTTGTGCCCAGGTATATTTCAGCATACCCTTTTTGTTGCGCCCATGCAAGCAGCGTGTTCAGCAACAATTGCCCGGTGCCGTGTTCTTTACCCCGATACAATTTGCTTACAAACATCTTTCGTAAAGCTCCCTGTCGATTGTGAATATCCAACAAAGCAATAGTACCTACCACATTGGTACCGGCCATGGCCAGCCAAAAGTTACCATTATCTTTTTGGTAAAACGCAGGTATCTGTTGCAGGTCCGGTTGTTCCTCCGGGGTAATAGGTATGTTGAATTCTTCTCGTTGAATAGGTACAATTAAATCAATGACCTGTTGTTTGTACAAATCAGTATACTGTTCTATCCTTATTTCCATTGTATGTAAATGTACACAAAGGGCAGAAGTTTTATTAGTTCATGCGAAGGAAATTGCCTGATTATTTCCCATGTTCTTTAAAGACGTATCTCGTAATCAAATTGAACTTCCGGCTTTTTATTCCACTCCCAGGATCTTCGCGCCACCCATATATTGAATGGGTTCTATATCACCATTGCGAAGGGCGCCAAAGGCAACGCCAATAGTCAGTATAATGCTGTATGCATTATTAGCCGGTTTTTGAGGTAATTGTAATTCCAAAGTAATACCGGAAGAGCCGGTCTGTACAGGAAACCATTCTGTCAACGCATCTTCCAGCCATTCATTGTCATAATCACCTTTAGTCCGATATCCATCTGGCGTAAAGAAAAGATCGGGAATAATACCTAATAAAACAATGAAACGATACATGGCAAAGTTACCGGGAGGCACAAAATTATGACCGGGCAGCACAGCCGGAATAGTGATGCTTGCATGCCCTTTTCTTTTTGATAGTGTATAACGGACTGGATTATGTACAATAGCATCAAAGGAAGAGCGCTTGTTCAGGTTAAATCCTTCGAGTAAATGCGGATTGGCTGAAAGCGCTACCGATCGCTCCCCATAGTCGTTGATTGTATCCAGCTCCTGGATGGGTTTCAGCAATGCATTTAACGGGCCGGTGATATTGTAATCGGCTATAAAACCAAGTGGACGCAGCATTCTTCGTATCCATTTACTGCAAGTTGCACGACCACCAAACTCTGCATTGACCCGTCGGGTATTTGCAAAATTGGGTTCTGTTTTTATTCTTTCGCATGAAGCGCCTCCTTTTCTTCGAAGGATGACCTTGTCGCATCCCTTCATGGTATAAATGGATAATTGCCTGGCATTGGCTAATAAAAAATCAGCAGGTATTTGTGGCATACAGCAATCGGTTTAATGGTTTACATATGTGGTGTATCGTTATTAAAGGTATGGAATTTATTAATAATGCGTGAATATCCCGGTAACATTATGTATATAATCCGTCTCTTTAAAGAGACAGTCTATATACGGGTTATATACAGGTTATATACGGGTTATCTATTCAGGAATCCCCAAAGCCGACTAATTATACGGTGCGTTACCGTTACCTGCACACAATAGAGGATGCATACTTCATAATTATTGACAATAATCAAATTAAATCGACGATTTGGCCGGCTTCCACCGAACCAACTATATAGTGAGTATATTTATACCTTTCATTGTTACCTGGTTATGAGAAGACTGTTAAAAAAGTGGATGCTGCTGGCGGGGTTGCTATCGCCATTAATGCTATCTGCTCAAAATATTAACCTCAGCAAATTATTATCGCTTCAAAAATCTTCGCTGATAATTATTCAGGATTATATAGAAACCGGTATGTGGAAGCTAAAAGGTATTACCTCTTTAAAAGAAGTAGATAGCAGCATCTTTCAATTGCGTATCAAACGATTTTTAGACTCGCTCGCCCGAAGCCCCAGAGAGGAAGACAATGGGCTGTCCCCCAACTTTTTTTATGCCCGGTTATTGGAGAACACCAAATTCGATGCGCCCGCCTGGATAGAATACCTGAGCCAGGTAGATACTAAAATAAACAGCACTACCCTGTTCACCAATTCCGTCTCCATCACATTGCCCAAATTCTTTTTATTCAACGCCATTGACCTGAAGTTGAAAAGCTATGACAAACATACTTTTCACCACTCCTTACGTTTCATTTTCGCCGATGAAGGAACTTTTAAGTCAGTTATCAATGAGATCGGGATCTTACAAATTGCAGAAAAGGACTGTTATGTTATGTACAACAATCCTTTAATTACGCGGGTATATAAATTGAATGATCAGGTGATCACCCTCACTTTCATTAATACGCCAACACCTTCTTATTCGCTGGAGGTCCACACCCGGGCCGACTATGATTATTTACATGCCACCGAACAGGCCCTGAAGGGGAAGATCGATTTTATTCATTGAGTATTTGTAACATTGAACATCTTCATTATTAGCCTGTCGCTACCCGCCGGTTACTCAGTATATGTTCGTTCAGTTTTGTTTCTGGATTTAAAATATATGTGGCAATGGTATTATCGCTCATCACTTCTACCATGCGGAAACCTTTGTATGTAGTGCCCCAGTTGCCGCCGATATGTGAATCAAATAAAAATGGAATGCCTTCCCGTTCTTTCATATCGTCCTGATCATGATCATGCCCATTAAATACAGCACGTACATTTTTATAATCTTTCAGCAGCGTGATAAACTCCGGACAATCCTTGGCATTGTCTGTCCATTTAACCGGGGTGATGTGAATGGCAATAAATACATTCGGTGCGTGTTTATATTTTTCAAGCTGCGCACGCATCCAGTCCAGATCCGGACAAAGGTATTCGCCTTTTTCGTTAGAGGTGGTGGCCAGCAAGAACACCTGTTTATCTACAACAAACGAATGATTTAATGGCATATTAAAGGTCTTTTTCCAAAGATCTTCACTCACCATATCATGATTACCCTGGGTAACATAATAGGGCATTTTCAGTTTATCGAGGTGTTGTTTGGCCAACGGCAACATAGCCGGGTCGTTATGTATAATATCGCCGTTGACAATGCAGGCTTTTAGCCTGTTTTGTGTATGCTGGTTATTGATGCTCTGTATAATATTGGTATAATCATTTTCCCAGGTAGTTTTGGGTTGACCAAAATGCCCGTCACTCGCTACAGCAAAACGAAACTTTACTTTATTGCTGTCCGATGCCAGCGACAAAGCAGAACGGTATAACAGTTTGCCGTTTGTGAGTAATAATAAAACCGGTGTTGAATTTTTCAGGAATGTGCGACGATCCATAAAAATCCCCCCATCCCCCTAAAGGAAGAGTGTTTATTGTTTATGTTTTTTACTTGTTCAGCCGTCCCTCCAACATCTTCATAAAATACCCCCCTACTACACTTCTCGCCTGAAAACCTACCTGTTTTGCATTGGTGGTTTCGTGCCAGTCGCTCAGCGGAACCCGGCTTGTCGTTTCTGAAAGATACGCATAAACCGGATTGATCAGCGCTTCAAAATCGGCCGGTTTGTTGGCCAGTACCGCCGTCCAAAGGATCCAGTCAGATTTGGTATACGATTTCCGGCTGTCTAATGGTAACCCAAATGCATTTTGTTTGGTGAGGTAAAACCTGATCTCCTTTTCATAAACGTCAGTGGGGAACAACTGCAGACCCAACACTTTATCCCAGGCCAGGTTGTACTTCTGGCTCCAGGTGTTTTTGTCAGAAAAGGTCAATGCATAGTGGTCGCCATCATTGGCCATTTGCATCCACCGGGCGGCCATATCCTTTGCCAAAGCATGGTATTTTGCAGCAGTATCTTTCTCTTTCAGCATATCAGCGAGCATCGCATAACAGCCCAGTGCAACAATAGCTTTTACTGATAAATTCGTATTACGCGCCAGGTGTCCGGCAAAATCATCGGTACATAATTGATTAGCAGGATCAAAGCCTTCTTTGCTTAAATAATTTGCCCAGGTGGTAAGCGATTTCCAATGCTTTTTGGCGTAATTGGCATTCCCTTCGGCTTTGGCAATTGCCGCGGTCAAAATGATCATATTGCCCGATTCTTCCACCGGCATATCTTCTCCATAGGTTTGCCCATTCGCGATCGGATAAGTTCCCAGGTCGTGCGCGGCAAAAGGTTTGGTAAAGCGGCCGCTTTCGCTATAATAAAATATACCATTCAACATACCCTTTAACAACTCAGGATTGTATAACAGGAACAAGGGCGCCGACGGATACGTTACATCTACCGTATTGATAGAGCCATTGCTGTAATTTTCTTTCGACAGGAACAACAGTTCTCCCTGCGGGTCTTTTACGATCTTGTGCGCCGAAATACTTTGGCGGTAAGCTGCTACACACAACTGCGCATATTTTTCTCCCCCCGCATTCTTAGCATCTGCATACAATTTTTGATCAAAGGCGGTGCATTGCTGCATAACACTTTTATAATCTGCGGCCGCGCGGGAAAGTTCCTTTTCAATGGTGCGCCCCTCTCCTTTCCATACAGGCGGCAGGTTCTGATTAAAGTATTGAACGGAATACAGGTCATCGTATGCCAGCATCAGGAATTGCTCCTGCGCTTTTTCATTCGTCTTAATGATTGGAAATTCTGCACCCAATACCAACTGTTTCCCGGTTAATGAATTCGGCGCTTTGATAAAACCAGGGAGATCATCAATATTATCTCCAATACGCAGATTCGTTTTTGTGGCTTTTGGAGCAGCTACATACATATACCCCCAATCAATCCGCAGATCATCGCCCTTCTTTTGCAGCACCGGTTGTTCTGTGGTACCGGCCTGTATCACGGGTATTCCTTCGGAGGTAACAATTTTTTTAGCCGTTACTTCCTGCTCCGGCTTATTAACGCATACATTGGATGATATACCCAGATATGCCTGTGCCTCATGCACCTTGCCATCGTTCGATTTCAGCATTACCGTAATATAGGAAACGGGCCGCGTTAATACCGCCCAATTGTTCAACAATAGTGGAGAAGTAAATTGAAGTTGCAGATCGACCGGGCCACAGGTAAAGCTGTAAATGGTTCGGGTGGCAGTAACGGTTACTTCTTTTTGTTGTGCAACGGTAATGGGCTGATGATTATTTTCTATTAACTTTTTGGAAACAGCGGGCTCCTTTATTTTATCACCAGGCCCTATAAAACGGTAAATTTGACTATCTACTAGTAACCAGCCCCTTAATGGCTGTTCAGCGCCCGTCCAGTGTTTGGTAGAACTGGCCGTAAGGTCATCGGAAAATGACCAGATGCTGAAATAAGGGTCGTGGGTAATTAAAGGATAAGCAGGCGCTTTTTTTACTTGTGCCAAAGTGATAACATTAAAAAACAGGAAAAGAGGCAGTAAAATAGTATTTTTCATATGCAAGAAAGGGAATTAGCGTAATGACAATCAATGTGCAACAGCCTCTGACCGGGCCGGAATATTGCATGTGTTTGTAAGCAATACCTTATAGTGGCCAAATTTAAGCGTTCAGCAAATCAAAACTAGAAATAACCGGTAAATGAAACGTGAAATAAGTTCATCCTGCGGACTTCCTTTAGTCCCTGTGTTTCAGAATTTGTTCAATTTGTTACATTTTAAAAAATAACGTTATAAATGAATTGGCATACATCCACCACCGAAGACGTTTTTAAAGAACTGCAAAGCTCCAGGGATGGTTTATCAACTGATGAAGTTGCTAAACGAATTCAGCAGTATGGCCCCAACCAGTTGCAGGAAATAAAGAAGAAACCAGTCTGGGTGTTGTTTGCCATGCAGTTCAAAGATGTCATGATCCTGATTTTAATGGTAGCTGCCATTATTTCGGCAATCGTTGGTGACTTGAAGGATATGATCGTGATCTTGATAATTATTATCATTAACGCAATTGTGGGGTTTGTGCAGGAGTACCGCGCCGAAAAAGCGATTGATGCTTTAAAGAAAATGTCGGCAGCCCATGTACGGGTAAGAAGGAATAAACGGGTTGAACAGATTGCCGCAACAGAAGTGGTGCCAGGCGATGTGGTACTGATGGAAGCGGGCGATATGGTAGGTGCAGATATCCGCATTATGGAAAGCCATGCTTTGAAAATTGAAGAAGCTTCGTTAACGGGCGAATCACAGGCCGTAGATAAATCAACCGATCCATTAAAAGAGGACGATATTCCATTGGGCGATCGCACCAACATGGCCTATAAAACCACCCTGGTTACGGCAGGTAATGGAACCGGTGTGGTTATAGCAACCGGTATGCAAACCGAAGTGGGAAAGATCGCCGGTATGCTGCAGGAAGAAAGAGCTACAACGCCGCTGCAACAACGCCTGGCCGACTTCAGTAAAAAATTATCGTTTATTATACTGGGCATTTGCGTGCTGCTTTATTTCATAGGTATCATGCGCGGGGAAAAACCGGTGACCATGTTGCTCACAACCATTTCATTGGCCGTGGCAGCCATACCTGAAGCGCTGCCTGCTGTTATCACCATTGCCCTGGCCCTGGGCGCTAAAAAACTGGTGCGGAAGAACGCGTTGATCAGAAAACTGCCCGCCGTTGAAACCCTCGGTTCCGTAACGTATATCTGTACCGATAAAACCGGTACGCTTACCCAAAACCAAATGACGGTTCAGGAAATATGGCAGAACGAACACTTCGATCTGCCAATACCCACCATACAAAAAGAGCAGGCATTGCTGCTGGTTATGGGCCTGAACCACGATGCCAAAGAAGATAATACCGATAACAACAAACGAAAAGGAGATCCTACCGAAGTTGCCCTGGTGGAATACGCCCTTAAACAGAAAGGCTTTGATGCCAACTGGGAGAACAGTTTTCCCCGCAAACAGGAATTGCCGTTTGATTCAGACCGTAAGATGATGACCACCGTACATGCGGTGAATGACGAATTCCTGGTGATCACAAAAGGCGCACTGGAGTCAATATTGAAAATTTGCCAGACAGCCGAACAGCAGCAAATTAACGAGAAGAGTGATAAACAGGCCGAAGCAGGTCAGCGGGTAATTGCCTACTCATGCAAACGTCTGCAACAACTGCCGAAAGAAGGCGATCACGCAGCGCTGGAAAGCGATCAACATTTTTGCGGACTGGCAGGTATGATAGATCCGCCGCGGCCGGAAGCGCGCCAGGCCATTGCTGAATGTAAAACAGCGGGCATTGTGCCGGTAATGATCACCGGCGACCATCCGATAACAGCGGCTGCTATTGCCCGTGACATGGGCATTCTGCAACACAATAATGATAAAACAATTACCGGTGTTGAGCTGGAGAAAACAACTGACGAAGACCTGGAGAACGAAATCACCCTGATAAAGGTGTATGCCCGTGTATCGCCGCAGCAAAAACTACGCATTGTAAAAGCATTGCAAAATAAGGATCAGTATGTAGCCATGACCGGTGATGGCGTGAACGATGCCCCTGCATTAAAACGGGCCAATATAGGGGTTGCCATGGGCATTACCGGTACAGATGTATCGAAGGAAGCTTCACATATGATATTGCTGGATGATAATTTTGCCACCATTGTAAAAGCCGTTAAGGAAGGACGGCGGATCTATGATAACATAAGAAAATTCATCAGGTATGTGCTGGCCTGTAACTTTGCGGAGATATTGATCATTTTTATCGCCCCGATCGCCGGTATGCCGATCCCGTTATTACCTATTCATATTTTATGGATCAACCTCGTAACGGATAGTTTACCCGGACTGGCCCTGGCTGGTGAAAAGGCCGATCCCAAAGTGATGCAGCGCCCGCCACGGAATCCCGGGGAAAGCATTTTTGCCCAGGGAGCAGGGTTTAATATCCTTTGGGTTGGGGTGCTGATGGCTGCGGTTGGACTGTTTACCCAGGCATGGTCTATTTATAATAGTGAGGCGCACTGGCAAACCATGGTGTTTACCGTATTATGTTTTAGTCAAATGGGACACGCATTGGTATCACGCAGCGAACATGAGTATATTTTCCGGTTGGGTGTATTTTCAAATCAACCGCTCATTGGCGCCATTGCGCTCACCTTTATTTTACAGATCGCAATCATTTATATGCCGTTCTTAAACAACATATTTAACACAGCACCACTTACATGGAAAGAACTGGTCATTTGCCTCCTTATTTCCACCATTACTTTCCATGCTGTGGAATTTGAAAAATTCATTAAGAAAAAAACAGGGATCTTTTCTTAATACTATTCAACAATATAAGGATAGGGATACAACAAAGTTTTCCAGGTAACACCACCATCGGCGGTGAGATACAATTTCTGATCTCCATACATCACCCCATTCTGGTCATCCTGGAAATGCAGCTTTTTCATATTAAGGTATTCATACCCTTCGCTGGAAACCGTATTCCAGGTTACACCGGTATCAGTACTTTTTACCAGCATCTCGCTGGTTATACCATAAATAACAGATTGGTTAACCATGTGTGCATGGGAAAGCTTCAGATCGGCTGAGGGTTTCTTCCAGGTAAGGCCGCTATCGGTTGACATGTAGGCATTGCCAAAATCTTCTATGGCTAACATATTTCCTTTGGTACCTGTTTGCAATCCCTTGATCACCCTGTTGGCTATCACTTTAGGCTCACTCCAGGTACGGCCGGTATCGAGCGTTTTAGACATAAAGGTGCTGAATGAACTGTTCTTATACAGCAACATCCAGCCCGTTTTATAATCAGTAAATTTTATGTTTAGCGGTTGAAAGGCATCATCAAAAAAACTTACCCTTCTGGCTATTTTGGTGGTGAGGTTCAACTTGTAAAACTTGCGGCTATCTGCAGTAGTATGCGCTTTTTGCTGATAGGCTAACATCAGGTTATTACTGTCGATAAAGCTTGCGTACACCAGTTCTGTTGAATAAAAACCAGCGGTACTGATCACCGGGTTAAAAGTAATAGAATCATGAGCGAAGATTGCCCAGCTCTTTCCATAATCCAGTGAATAATGTAAATACGGGGCCAAGGATGTACCCGAAGCTACCACAACCGTATTCCCACTGTAACTGAACGGCGTTAATTTAATATTAGGCAGGGAGTAACCACTATATGTAAAGTTGCTGAACTGGTCAGTTGTTTGAAAAACGTACTTGGCAGAAATACCCCGGATACCGGAGCTACTGTCGAGCCGCACATTGATTAAGCTATTATCCTTTATTAAAACGCTGACATTGGCATTAATGACCGGTGTTGTAGGAATACTGGTCACAAGAAACGTATCCTTATCACCACAACCCCAGGCAACCGCACCCATAATAAAAAGGAAGTATAGTTTTTTCATCTGATAATATTTATAGACTTCTAGCCAGCTACCCACCCGACCGGAGGGCAGCAAATAATTATTTTTTGAAATTCAGATTAACGCCCACGCTCAGGTTTATTGAACTACAGTTGTATACTTTTTTCTCCTGAATAATGATACCAGCTGCCAGCATTTCCCGAACCAGTTCGGGACTTACCGTCATTTCGGGTTTATAAAATTCATAATCGAGCTTAGCATACAGACCGCCTGAACGAACGACCATAATACCGGCATCAAATGAAAAACCGGAACCAGTCAATACCTTATCCGTTGTTTCAAAAGCTGCAGGCGTCTCCAATTTTTCGTCACTTAATTTAGTGAACTGGTTTACCGACCAGTTCTTATCGGCTCTAAGTATTGGGAAAAAGGAAAATTTCTTTAGAGTATATGCTTTGTATTGCAATTCAACACCCGCCTTCCAGGTACGAAATGCTTCCCGGCGTGTTTCACCCAGGTTCGCATCTTTAAAATAATATTTCAACCCACCCAATGGTTTTACCCACAGCTTATTTTTAAGAAATGCTGTTTTAAACCCGATTGAGGCATTAAGACCACCTTTAAATACATCGCTTAGATCTGCGTTGCCAGGAGAAGCAAAGCCGGCATCAATATCAAGAGCAAACTGCCATTGCTTCCTAACCTTTGGCTTTTTTTGTTTATTCGTTTCAGTAAATATGGGTGACGTCAGTGGTTGTGATGGCGGAGCCACCTCAGCAGGAGGAGTCGTCTGCGCTTGTGCAGCATGTTGAACAAAAAGTACAGAAAAGACCCATAGGACACAACGGATACAAGGGGTTTTCATTGGATATTTTTTATAAACTGTCAACAAAAATAAAATAAATGAGTGCTGACCAACAGGCCACATCCATTTATCTCACCTTTATATTTACATTAATCAATATATAAAATCAGTAACAGAATCAACAATATATGCCTGACTTGATGGTCAGGCTTGGTTTAATCAGTAAACGGTACATTCAACGTACTCTAAAACGCTAATTGCCATACTGGTATTGTAACCTAATGTGATAATTTGATAATTAGATGATTAGATAAACCAATGT
Organism: Niastella sp.; assembly: GCA_036379015.1. Lineage (GTDB taxonomy): Bacteria > Bacteroidota > Bacteroidia > Chitinophagales > Chitinophagaceae > Niastella. Next base: position 2,132 of record DASUVL010000047.1, on the reverse strand, counting down.
GATAATTCGATAATTAGCTAATATGATAATGGAATACAGCAGAATACAGCCTAAAACCCAAAGGTTAAAGCCAAAGGCAAACACGCCTCTGTATTTGTATTTAGCCTTCGGCTTTTGACGTTCAGCGTTCAGTATTCAGCCTTCAAGCTAGTCCCCTACTGGCTTGTCATCCTGTTTCCCCGGTTCCTCATTTGGTTCAGGAACAGGAATTTCGCCAGGCGATGTGCCACCGGGATCATCTTCGGGTTCAATCTCCGGTTCCTGAAATGGTGGTGTGGGTCTGCTGGGAACCGTTTCGGGGGTAATTTCCGGGTTCTCGGGTGAAGGCACTTCAGTTGGTTTATTAGGGTTTGTCTTTTTGGCCATGGTATCTTGTTTACAGGCTGAAAATGCAAAAGCCATTCCAGCCACCCGTAACAAAACCGCTGGCACGATTGTTCCTGTATTACACGATGTTCTATTAAATAATAAAACCCCATTCTTTATATGTTCCAGGACCGGATTGACGCAGGCCTGGCACTGTCCGGGCATTTACAGCATTATAAAAATGTTGATGGGGTAACGCTGGCCGTACCACGAGGCGGTGTACCGGTAGCCTTTCCCATTGCCCAATTGTTACATCTGCCTTTACAGATCATTCTATCTAAAAAGATAGGTCACCCTTTACACAAAGAGTTTGCCATTGGTGCTGTAAGCCTCACCGGGCAGATCATTGCCCCCAATGCGTTTGCATCGGAAGAATATATTCACCAGGAAACCGTAAACATTCGGGAACAATTAAAAGCCTGCTATACGCAATACATGGGCGATAAAAAACCAATTCCCCTAAAAGATAAGATCGTTATCATTATCGATGACGGTGTAGCCACCGGATATACGATGTTAAGCACTATTGAAATGATCAGGAACGAAGCTCCTAAAAAAGTAGTGGTTGCCGTGCCTGTATGTTCCCGACAGGCAGCACAAAAACTAAGCGAAGTGGCAGATGAATTTGTTTGCGTATGGATCCCTTCGCGTTTTCACTCAGTGGGTGAATTTTATGACAACTTTTTGCAAGTGACCGATGAGGAAGTAATACAAATGCTTAACCCGGGAGAAAATGAGATTGAAGAATGAGGAACGAAAATATTGAATTTTAAATGTCCAATATTAAATGTAGAAGTTAAAATACAAACGAAAACTTAATGCAATACGCAAACTGTATTTATTTTTTGCTTTTGGCTTTCACCTGTATTTTATTATCACATTAGCATATTATCACATTATCACATTACTCTTACACTTTCACTGTACTCGTTATCTGATCAGGCAGCCCTTGTTGCAGCTTAGCTTGTTCCTGCACAGCTTTTTCCAGCTCATTTACAGCTGAACAGGCACTCTCATCAAAGCTGGCCGATCTGCGGTGCACAAACAATACATCACCATACAACGTAAGCCTGATCTCACAGATCTTACTTTCCTGTGGTGCAGCAGTAGCATCATCGCGCAGTATAATTTCGGCTTTTACAATATCCTTGATCAGATGAGAAAATGACAGCACTTTCTCTTTCACCGGTTTCAAAATGGATTCATTCACTTCTGAATGCGGGGCATGAATCTCAATTATCATTGACTCAAATCGGAATGCCATAAAAAATATTGTCTCCTAAGTTACAACTATAAATGCAATTAAAATGGCAAGACTGTTTGTTTAACAGTTATCAGTTTAAAACAGGCACCTATAATACATTTTATCTCTAACCCAATGATAAATAGTGCTTAAGCAAGCATTTGCAATAAAATAATGATATAACACACCTGCACGCTGCTTACAACTGTTCGCTGATCGCTTTGGCCCGGAGGGGTGTTTGCATAGCGTTTACAGCATTTATCAGTGGTATAATGTTTTCCTTTTTAACCGCGTCAAACCCCTGCACCATTGCTTGTTTTTCAACCGGATCTTTTGTTCCCCACGACACCATTTTGAGCATTAGTCTGTGGCCCCAGGAAAGTTCTTTAATGACTACCCTACCGCGTAGAAAAAATAAATTACACTGTTCCAGTAATACCGGCGGGATGTTCTGCTTTGCAATTTGATTGAGTATGTCTGTTTTATCAGCCGGAGTTGCACATACAATAAACAACAGGAGCCT
>DASUVL010000046.1:0-2028 GCA_036379015.1 Niastella sp. | reverse complement strand
CGGATATTGGTTCGCTACATGTTCAGTGGATCAGGTTTTTGCTTTTTCAAAGAGTACAAGGTTCAGTTTTCTAAGGACAGGTTCTGGTCTTTCAGGATAATTGGATAATGCTACAAAATCAGGGTACGAAGTGCTACAAATCAAGCTTCAAAAGGGTACGGATCGTTCTGGTCTATTTAGGGTTTAGGGGTTACAGGATCAGGTCTCGGTGTCGGTTTCAGTTGCGTTCGATTGTTATAACGATGTAAAAATACACCCCAAAACCACCCCTTTGCAAATATTGAGACCACTGCTTCGGCGTTATATTCATTAACTCTCCAAACGGGTAAAGACATATACTTACCCCTATAGGTTAGGGAATGGCTTGTACTAGGTAGAATAAACGCCCGATGCTCACCCAAATAAGGGTTCGAATGCCCTCGGAAGGGTATACGAAGCCGGGATTTCCGAATAAAAAAGCCCCCCGCCGCAGGCGGGGGACTTTTTTGGCGCTCTAATGTGTCACTGTAACTATGTTAGAACTTAAACGCAATGCTTGCGCCGAAATTCCTGAGTTTTTGGGGGTTAACAGTGGTGTAACCTACCCAGTATTTCTGGTTGGTAAGGTTGTCCATTTTTACCGATATCCTGAACTTAGGTTGATCGTAAAATACAGAAGCATTCAGCACGGTATACTCGGGTAAAATGAAAACACCCAGGTCTTTGCTATTGATAATTTTGTTATCACTGGCATAGTTGCCGCCAAAACCTGCCCCTAAACCTTTTAATGCCGGGCATTGCAGTCGGTAACTGATCCACCAGTTGGCTACCCAGGGCGAACCGGCTGTACCGGGGCGCATTCCTTCTACTGTTGGATCCGCTGACTTTTCATATTTTGAATCGTTGTAGCTAAAACCAGCCACCAGGCTCAAACCATCTATTGGGCTTGCAACTATCTCAGCATCAAAGCCTTTGCTAATTTGGGTGCCATCCTGTATAGAAATCCCTGGAGTTGAAGTAGGACGTATTACGTCCGTTACTTTAATGTTATAAACACTAACTGAAGCGCTTAATTTACCGTCAAAAACATCGAGTTTAACTCCGCCTTCCAACTGGTTGGCCTGTTCGGGCTTGAAATCATTTTTATCATCATCGCCATTGTTAGCATTGGCCCCGTATTTATTGGTAAACGAATTCTGGTAATTGGCAAATAGCGATATTTTATCCTTAACCGGCTGGAAAACAATGCCGAATTTAGGCGCCAGGAAAGTTTGATTGTATGGTACCGGATTTACAAAACTGCCGGTGATGTTATCAGCAGGTCCACGGTTATCGAAATGGTCTAACCGCAGGGCTGCCAGCACCATTAAGTTATCGGTGATGTTGAACATATCACTTACATACGCACTGTACGTATTGGCAATGTAGTTAGCAGCGTAGGTGAAATAATCGCCTTTCTCCTGATATAACCGGTCCATATTGGTGCGGTTAAAACTTCGATATTTACTGCGATATTTGGCTTCTGTCGAATCCCCTCTATAGGCAGTAATGGTATCATAAGTATTGCCGCCGAAGAACTGGTCAGTAAAATGATGCGTGAAATCCAGTCCGCCTACAAAGCGGTTCCTGAACCTGCCGATAGAAAAATTACCGATAAAATTCTGTTGCAATTCAATCACCTGGTCTTTGCTGTTATCGGTATACTGATCATTGCGGGAAAAAGACGCACCTTCATGCGTATTGCCGTTTGATAACAAGTAGAAGTAAGGTGAAGGGCCATCTGAATAACCGTTGGTTGAGGAGAAAATCGTTTGTGACTTCCAGTTGTCAGAGATGGCATAATTCATCTGGCCAAAGAAGTTTATATTCCTGGAAGTCTGGTATAGGTCTTCACTCGCGTAAGAACGCTTGTAATCTATGTTCAATTTATCGGCTCTATCGGCGCCCAGGTCCGCAACGGTTAGTGCAGGGGGAAAGAAAAATACATTCAAACCCGTGTTTTGCCCGCTGTAAATTTCGGCATCGAATAAGAAACTCAGCTTATCATTT
>DASUVL010000045.1:0-7104 GCA_036379015.1 Niastella sp. | reverse complement strand
CCGGAAGCAATTAGCTGATATCAATTCTTTACCGCATAATTATATTACCGCTATTGGCGAGGACCACCGTAATAATATCTGGACTGGTACCAGCCAGGGGGCTTGTTTTTATAATAACCTTACCGGGCATGTTGCCCAGGGGATGTTTGCTCCATTCGACAGCAAACAAAGCCAAAGAATTTATTTCTATATAAATGATATTAAAACAGATGCAGACGGCAATCTTTACATGGCCGCTAATGGTGGTGGACTGCTGGTATTACATGAGGGAAATAAAGTAGCCATGCAAACGCCTGGGCCCGGGCATGTAAAAGGTAATGGCAACTATGATGTGGCAAGTATTGTGATCGATAAGCAACAACGGGTTTGGATATATGTACGGGAGTTGGGTTTATGCATGTACAACAGGAAAACCAGTACCATCCAGGTAGTAAAAAACTACGTTGCAAATGTTACCTGCATGGAAGTGGACGACCAGGAGCATATCTGGATAGGCACAAGTACCGGGCTGTTAAAATATGATATCCCCGGCCATTCATTGAATGAGGTTGCTCAAAAGTTTACCTCAAAGGTGATCAACAGCCTGAAGTTCGACCGGCAACGAAAACTCTGGATTGGAACGGAAGTTGGCATCAATATGCTTGATCCGTTAACCGGAAAGCTGGATTATATTTTATCAGGGGAAAACAAAAATGAACTGGCCGGGTATGATGTAACCTTCATTTTAGAGGATAACGAATCCCGCAAATGGATTGGGATCAACAAAGGCGGCGTTGATATAATAGACTATCAGATCAACGGTTTTGAAACCATAACGCATGAGCCGTTAAACCCCAATAGCCTGATAGATAATTTTGTTTCCTCTTTTTATGAAGACGGGGAGCAAAACCTATGGATAGGTTCTGATAATGGAGGACTCAGCATTTGGAACCGGAAGCAAAATGTTTTCAAAAATTACCGGCATATACCCGGCAATAAAGATCCCGCCATTAATTATGCGGTTTCATCTTTTGTGAAGGACAGGAATGGAGTTCTCTGGATTGCCTCTTTTGGCAGCGGCATATACAAGTTCAACCAATCTACTGAACGATTTGAACATTATAAATGCATCAACGATCAAAATGGAAAAGAGCATAAAAATGTATGGTTGCTATATGAAGACAGCGAAGGCAATTTGTATGCGGCTACTTATGGAAGGGGTTTGTTATACTGGCTGAACCGGCAAAAAAATCGCTTCGAACCTTTTTGCCAGGGAGTGATAGATATATTTTCCCTGGCCGAAGACAATACCGGAACTTTATGGGCCGGCACATCTTATGGCCTATCCAGGGTTAATAAACAAAGCAGAGGATACAATTTTTACGAAACAGGTAAGCCGGTAAGAGCTATACTGGAAGATAAAAAAGGCCGGTTATGGCTGGGTACAGAAGGCATTGGCATCGTGCAATTCGACAAGGAAAAACTCACCATAACGGAAAGGTATTCCGACGAGAATGGCCTATGCAACAACTCCGTTTTAAATATACTGGAAGATGAAAAAGGCCAGTTATGGCTAAGCACCTTTCATGGCCTTTCGAAATTTGACCCGGAAAAAAAGACTTTTAAAAATTATTACCAGGAAGATGGATTGCAAAGCAACCAGTTTTCTTATAATGCGGCGCTGCGTCTTCGCTCCGGCGACCTGGTTTTTGGCGGCATCAAAGGGTTTAATATTTTTAATCCCGCCGGCCTGAGGACCCGCAACTATAATCCGCCTGTTTTAATTACGGGGTTACGCATCAACAATAAACAGGTTGCTGAAGAAAGTAAATATGTAACATCAATAAAAGAAGATAAAATTGAATCCCTGAAAATTCCTTTTTCCGAAGCCGTGGTTTCCGTTGATTTTGCTGCGCTGGAATTTTCTGCCCCCGGTAAAATTTTATATGCCTATTACCTCGAAGGCTGGGATAAAGACTGGAATAACAATGGCGCCTTACGAACCGCTAATTATACCAGGCTAAGCGAAGGCAAATACACATTACATATCAGGGCAACCAATGCTGATGAAATATGGAATCCCAAAGAAGTGAGTTTACACATTGTAGTATTACCCCCCTGGTACAGAAGCTGGTGGGCTTATGCCTTTTACATTTTGGTAATAGCAGGTGCTATTGTGATATACCAGCGGTTCAGGGTTAAGCAAACAAAACTGGCATTCGAAGTAAGACTTACCAAATTGAATGCTGAAAAGGAAAGAGCGGAAAGGGAAACAGAAAAGCTGATAAATGATAAGGAAAAAGAGATCAATGAAAAAAGACTGACATTCTTCACGAATATCTCCCACGAATTCAGAACGCCAATAACATTAATAATTAATCCGTTAAAGGATATATTGCGCAGGCAGGCTCCCGAAAATAAGGCAGACTATGAGGAGCTAAACATCGTTTACCGCAATTCCCGCCGCTTGCTTAGTCTTGTGGACCAACTGTTACTTTTTAGAAAAACCGAAACCAGTGCAGATCAACTGAAAATTACAAAACTGAATTTCAGCCGTTTATGCTCGGAAGTTTACCTGGCCTTTGTTCAACAGGCAAAGGCCCTTAAAATAGAATACAGTTTTGAATGTGAAAATGACAATCTGGAAATGTATGCTGACCGGGAAAAAATGGAGATCGTTTTATATAACCTTGTTTCCAATGCCCTCAAATACACACCAGAAGCGGGGAAAGTGACCATTGCCATAACTGAAACGGAAAATAATGCAGCATTGGTGGTCTCAGACAGTGGTTATGGTATACCAGAGAACGTTGGTGATAAAATATTCGAAAGGTTTTACCAGGTGCATGTAACAGGGGTGTCCTCCAGGCCCGGATTTGGAATTGGTCTTTATCTGGTCAAACATTTTGTGGAGAGTCACAAAGGCAAAATATCTTATCAAAGTGAGCCAGGAAAAGGCACTCGTTTTCTGGTGGAGATCCAAAAAGGAAAAGCACATTTTGACGCACAATCTGTTTTTGAGGAAATGGCGGAAGAAACAATATTCTCCCAGGAATTAAGTACACAGGAACCCGTCATTGACAGTGATCCATCTGGCAGGAAAGGTGAACCTGACACTTTAATAAGCGAAAAACAGGCCATTTTAATAGTGGACGACGATAACCAGATGCGGGGGTATCTTGACCAGATCTTTTCCGATAAATACACTGTTTACCAGGCAGAGAACGGGGACGTGGGCGTGGAGCTTGCCAATAAATTTTTGCCTGAGATCATTATTAGTGATGTAAAAATGCCTGGCTTAAATGGTATTGACTTCTGCAAAAGGGTAAAAAATGACCCCGCTTTAAGCCATATTCCCATCATATTATTAACAGCAGAATCTTCCCTGGAAAAGAAACTGGAAGGAATGGAAGGTGGTGCTGATGATTATATGGTGAAGCCCTTTGAGAAAGACCTGCTGATGGCCAAAGTGGCTAACCTATTAAAAAACCGCACCAATCTTCAACATTACTTTTTCAATGTAATCACCCTGCGGGAAAACCACTACAAGATCTCAGCGGAATACAAGGAGTTTCTGGAAAAATGCATCGCGGTAGTTGAAAAGTACCTCGACGACGAAGATTTTAGCGTTAAAACCCTGGCTTCGGAATTGAGTATCAGTCACTCTAATCTTTATAAAAAAGTAAAATCTATTTCAGGGCAAACGGTAAATGCCTTCATCCGTTTTATCAGGCTCCGCAAAGCGGCCGAACTCCTCATTCATACAAACGTAAATGTAAATGAAGCGGCTTCCAGAGTTGGCTTTACCAGTCCAAAATACTTTAGGGAACAGTTTGCAAAATTGTTTGGACTGAACCCATCGGAATACATCAAAAAATACAGGAAACCATTTGGGAAATCCTACCATTTGAATGAAGAGGGATTTAATGATGACAATTAAGTGTGTTTTTTACCTTTTATACGAAAATCAGTCCCTTTTGTACGAATTCACTCCCCTGCTTTTTTCCCCTTGCTAACTATTTTGCATATGGTCAACTGAAAATTTGCTTATTAAACTTAATAGTAGGCCAATATCCAGGTTGATCGCGTTCCTGAACCAAAACCCGAATTGATTGCATATGAAAAGAAGATCTACACTTAAATGTGTAGGGCGATTTATTGTCCCTACTCTCCTGCTTTTTCTCTCTAACCAGGCATTTTCCCAAAAAAACGAAATTACTGTTACCGGTAATGTAAGTAACGACTCCGCCGTTATTCAAGGCGCCAGCGTACAGCTAAAAGGTTATACTAAAGCGGTAACTACCGACAAAAACGGTAATTACACCATTACTGTGCTTGCCAGCGGCACCCTGGTATTCTCTGTAATAGGCTACGAACCGCAGGAAGTGCCCATTAACGGCCGCAGTACGCTGAATGTACTGCTAAAACCATCCAACAACCAGATGGAGGACGTGATCGTTGTTGGTTTTGGCGGTACACAAAAGAAAGCCAGCGCAGTAAGTTCCATCACTACAGTGAATGTGAAAGAACTGAAAGGGCCTACCGGTAACCTCACCAACACGATAGCTGGCCGCATACCAGGCATGATCTCATTTCAACGCAGTGGCGAGCCGGGATTAGGCACCGATAATTCAGCCTTTTACATCCGGGGGCTGTCTACTTTCGGTGCGGGCAAGCAGGACCCATTAATCCTCATCGACGGTGTTGAATCAAGTAACACCGATTTGGCCCGCTTACAGCCCGATGATATTTCCGACTTCTCGGTATTGAAGGACGCTGCCGCAGCATCTGTATATGGCGCCCGCGGAGCCAACGGTGTAGTACTGGTAAATACCCGTACCGGCAAAGAAGGGGTAGCTAAGTTTTTTTTCAGGGCTGAAAACCGCGTTTCCGCCAATACTAAAAACTTCAAACTGGCGGATAATATTACCTACATGACCATGGCCAATGAAGCCGCTCTCACCCGGTCGCCACTGGCCATACAACCTTACTCACAAAACAAAATTGAACATACCCGGGCCGGCGACGACCCTTACCTGTATCCAAACAACAACTGGATAGACAAATTGATAAAAAAGTATACGGTAAACCAGAATTACAACCTGAATATTTCTGGTGGTTCCACCCGGGCCAGGTACTATGTTGCGGCTACGTACAACCTGAATAACGGGGTTTTGAAAGTGGACCCGATCAATGATTTCAACAATAATATCAAACTGAAAAACTATTCCCTCCGCACCACTATCAATCTGAACCTGACCAATACAACCGAAATGATCATAAGAATGTATGGCCAGTTCGACGATTATAAAGGCCCTGTGGGTGGGGGCGCTTTAACATTCGCAAATGCCTTATGGAGCAATCCGGTTATGTTCCCGGCTGTTTACTCGCAAGACAAACTTCCGTATATCGAACATCCTTTATTTGGTTCGGCCCCCACGTTCAATGGCGGTACCGGCCCAACCAGCAGCACCCTCTATGTAAATCCGTATGCCGAAATGGTAAAGGGATATACGGTGTACAAAACAGCCAATATTCAACCCCAGATCGAGTTGAAACAAAATCTGAATTTTATTACGCCCGGTCTGAATTTCCGCACGATGGGTTACCTGAGAAGGGCCTCTTATTATTCTGTGGACAGAACTTATAATCCCTTCTATTATACAGCCATTCCAGATCCCACTACTATGGGTTATAGCCTGCAGGCGCTGAACGACGGCGGCCCTACCAGCATTGGAACGGTAGGTACAGAATACCTGGGTTATTCCGAGGGCACCAAAGTGGTAGACTCCCGGTTTTGGCTGGAAGGGGCGCTGCAGTATAATCATACTTTTAATAAGCACACGGTTGGTGGGTCATTGATTGGCGTTGTATCTAACTACGAAACCGGTAATGCCGGTAGTGTTACAGCCTCTTTGCCACAGCGTAACCAAACGTTTTCCGGAAGGTTTACCTATGGTTTCGATAACCGGTATCTCGCTGAATTCAACTTTGGCTATAACGGAACCGAGCGATTTGCCGAAAACAACCGTTTCGGTTTCTTCCCTTCTGCCGGTATTGGTTACCGCATTTCAAATGAAAAATTCTTTGAACCGCTGAAAAAAGTGATCGACGACCTGAAATTCAGGGCTACCTATGGGCTGGTGGGTAATGATCAGATTGGTAATATCAACGACCGCTTTTTCTACCTGTCGAACGTAAACCTGTCTGATGGCTCTTTTGGCACTTCGTTCGGTCGCAATGATGGGGTAAGTACCTATTACCGCAACGGCGTTTCCATTTCGCGGTATGCCAATAATGATATTACGTGGGAACAATCCCGTTCATTGAACCTGGGCATGGACCTGAGAATGTTCCGGGACCTTAACATAACAGTAGATGTATACAAGCAATGGCGCACGAAAATACTGCAGCCAAAAGCATCTATTGAATCAGCACCAGGTTTTGCCATTATTCCGTCTTCCAATTACGGAAAAGCAGAAACACAAGGGATAGACCTGATGGTAAACTACCAGCGCGCACTATCCCAAAACAGCTGGATAAACCTGAAGGGAACTTTTACCTATGCAACCAGCCAGATAAAAGTGACGGATGAAGTAAAATACCCGGCCGGCATGGAATACCTGTCTAAAGTAAATCACTCTATCAGCCAGGCATGGGGGCTGATCGCAGAACGCCTTTTTATTGATCAGGAAGAAGTGGCCAACTCGCCCGTACAGTATGGAGATAATTCCTTGCTGGCAGGTGATGTCAAATATAAGGACGTAAACAAGGATGGCGTAATAAGCAACGATGATATGGCGCCGATCGGCTATCCGCAGCAACCGGAGATAATTTATGGTTTTGGTGCTTCCATGGGCTATAAACGCTTCGATTTCAGCTTTTACTTTCAGGGATCGGCCCGTTCTAATTTCTTTATCAATCCTTATAATATACAACCCTTCTACCAGAACGGCGGTTATCAGAACAATTTACTGCAGGTAATTGCCAACGATCACTGGAGTGAAGATAACCGGAATATGTATGCTTTATGGCCCCGCCTCAGCACCGGGCGGGTTAACACAAACAATATAAACTCCACCTGGTGGATGCGCAGCGGCGATTTTCTGCGACTGAAAAGCGTAG
>DASUVL010000044.1:0-3559 GCA_036379015.1 Niastella sp. | reverse complement strand
GCACAATAAACTAATATATAGTATGGTTAAAGGCCTGTTGGTTTTGATATATAGTAAAAGTATCTTTTTAAACTACTTATTTATTTATTGAATGGCATTCCTGGAGAAACAGTTGTACGTTAAAACATCAACCTTACCCGGCACTGGAAAAGGATTATTTACCAAGAAATTTATTCCCAAAGGAACTCGTATCGTAGAGTATAAGGGAAGAACAAGAACCTGGAAAGAAGTGCAGCAAGACGAACAAGAGAGTCCTTACATCTATTATGTAAAACGCAATTTTGTTATTGATGCGTTGAATGATAAAAAAGCGATGGCCAGGTACGCGAATGATGCCCGGGGCTTACTACGTGTAAAAGACATTAATAATAACGCCGAATATGTAGAAGATGGCGTTCGGGTATTTATTGAAGCGGCAAAAGATATACCGGCCGGTGGAGAAATTTTCGTGAGCTATGGCCCTGAATACTGGCAGGTGATACGCCATAACATACGTGTTGATGAAAAAGAGAAAAAGAGATTGCTGCTGACTAATGGAACCAAGGTAAATGGCAAGGCAACGAGTGTGAATGGCAAAAAGGTAAACGGCCAGGCTGCCAAGGTGAACGGCAAGGCAACGAAGGTAAATGGCAAAGCTGCTAATGTGAACGGCAAAGCTATTAATGGCAAAGCGCCTAAAGCAAATGGCAAAGCACTTAAAGTAAACGTATCAGGTAAAAAGGTGAAAGCAACCACCACCAGGCGGTCGCTTGCAAAAGTGTAAAGCGCAACATGCTATTACTTGAGTAATTTTTCAACGAACAGGTTGATCACTTCAACCAGGATGAGGATGATAATGATCCACTCCAGCACAATACTGTTCCTGTACTGAAGCAGATCTTTAAATAAGTCGAGGTTTTCTTTTACAATTTCCAATCCCTCGCGGATAGTTCTGAACCGGGCCTGCAGGTCGAATGTTCTTTTAAGACCAATGTCCAGCCGGTTCAGGTTCTCATCTTCCCATGTTTCTTCAGGTGAATCAAAAATATACAGGTTGGCCTCAATGCGGTTTTTGAGGTTCAGCGTGCGGCCAATGTATTTTTTGAGATTGGTACCTGAAAGGTCGAGCCGGCCCTTCCGCTCCAGTTGCTGGGTATGATGGGTAGTTTCCTCCAGCAACAAATTGGTTTGGTGGCTGAAATGATCCAGTGCTACCGATTGGGAAACGTTTAGCATAATGAGCCGCAGGGCTTCGGTAGTAGCGCCTTCTATTTCAATTTTATTATAGCCGAATTTATTGCGACCGGCATTTACTTCAATATCAAATTCATCACTGATGTGCTGGTCGAACGGGTTCTTGCAATAGGGTGCAATGGCTTGAATGAAAGCCATGGTGTCCACCTCGTTATAACCAAGCAAACTCACGATGCCATATTTGAATATATAGGCATACTTCTGCGGCAGTGACTTCACCCGGTAAAACAACTCGTCGGAATCCCCATGCAGCAACTCAGCCTTAAATACGTTTTTAAATTGTTTAATATCAATGCTGTCGGCAATTTGTAAAGACAAAACTTTTAGCATACGACGTCCTTTTGATTGATCTTCCAATTATCTCCATGCTCTCTGCTAAAGTTACTGCTTTAATAGCGTTTCGTATTTTATGTTCTGCTTTTCGTATACTCTCAACAATTTCCGGCAACCAGATCCTGAGCGCAGTCGAAGAACAGGCTAAAGCACTGAGCGTCCCCCGACCCATCGGGGTCGCTGAAGCTTTAGACGCTTGCGCCAGAGCTTCGTCCGACGCCATAGGCTTTGGCCGACGGCAGTCAGCGTTGGAGCACCGCGTGTCGCCTTAGCTTTAGCGGTGGCGCACGGAGGCGCAAGTCGAAGTGCATATTTATACAACCTGGTGCAATTGAACCAGGTTGCCGCAACCATCTTCAAACACCGCTTCTATGCCCCATTCAGTTTGGTTCGGTTCATTCCTGAACACAACCCCCAGTCCTTTCAGGCGTTCATATTCCGCCTCAATGTTATTATCTACCGTGAATACGATCACCGGTAAGCCTGCTTCATACAAAGCTTTCTGGTACGTGGAGGCAATAGGATTGTTATTCGGCTCCAGCAATAAGCCGGTGCCATTGGGATCATCGGGAGATGCCACAATAGCCAGGTAGGCCTCGGGTATATAAAATCTTTGCACAAAGCCCAATACTTCCGTGTAAAAGGTATATGCTTTTAACGGGTCGTTTACGTATACACTGGTGAGTCCAATTTTCATGGTAATATATTTTTATCAGGAAGCAATCGCGGTAGCAAGGCTTCCGCGTTTTGTTTTACGTTTTAATATCAGGGCGCTGATGAGGGAAATGACCAGGCCAATGGGCAACACTTCCACATAGGTAAGCAGCACCACAAAGAGCGGATTTTTATACATTTCTTTATACCAGTTCATTTGTGCGTTTGTTTTATCCAGCTCAAGCTGCGTAACGCCACCTGTTTTGGCTTCGTTGATCATATGGGTGCAGTATTTATCCATCCAGTCGGGAACGAAAACATAATATTCAATTACCCATGCCAGCACATACAACGTAGAAGCGACGAGTGTTATGAGAAAGCCGGTTTTAAATGCTTTTCCAAAACTGATCACCCCACCGTTATACTTGTCGCGGTAATTTTTAATGCCCACAAAAATAAAAGCAAAGGCTATCAGCATGCCGGCATACCCCACTACTTCGCTGCTCTTAAAATCGGCATTATAATAGCACTTGAGCGAGGAGTATACCATAAATGCGGTGATGATCAAACCGGATAGTAATCCAAATACGAATACATTCTTTTTCATTGGTGTTACATTTAATGATGAATAACAGCAGCCTGGTACCTGAGGCTGGCTACGTCACAAAAATGAAGGGCAAAATGGAAACACCGTTCATACTTTAGGGTGATTTTAAGGTTAACCCTGTTTTTTATACTAACGGGTGAATGGCTTTAAGGAATGAGGTTCAGTCTTTTAGCTTTTTCAATAGCCTGCGTACGGCGTTTTACATCCAGTTTTTCAAAGATGCGGGAAGAATGTGTTTTTATTGTATTCAATGAAACAAATAAACGGGCGGCGATCTCCTGGTTGCTCAAACCTTCGGCAATTAATTGCAGCACTTCCAGTTCCCGTTTACTTAACCCAAGTTTGGCCAGTTGGTCTTCATTGGTAGTAAAACCATTGGTGGGCGTTATATAGATCTCCTTTTCCACTACAATGGTATGAATTTTCGGTTTGGCCAATTTCAGCGCCAGCCAGATGCCCAGGGCAGTAAAAATTACCGCAATGGCGCCGATATAAATTTCCAGGGCATGGTCTATTATAACATAACGGTATTCGAGCCATTTCAATATAAATAATAGTATGGCCAGGGATATGCCATACAATATCGGCTGTTTATATTTTGCCAGTTGCTTAAACGTCATGCTCGAAAATAATAAAGGAACGGTATTATAAAAATACACTATTTTATGGGGCTATCTTTTACAGCCTCTGTTTATAGTTTTCCTGATTGATCACATTCGGCCAATTTCCCCC